>CAZWGW010001238.1:0-1509 GCA_964633565.1 uncultured Planctomycetaceae bacterium | reverse complement strand
GGGACCGGATGGGGGCGGAGTTCTCGCCTATCCCTGCAGAAAAGACGAGCGTTTCGATTCCCCCGAGCGCGGCCGCGTATGCACCGATCCATTTCCGCGTCTGGTAACAGAAGACGGCGACCGCCTCCGCCGCGCGAGTGTCGTCGTTCTCGCAGGCCAGCAGGTCGCGGATGTCGGGGCTCGTTTCCGACAATCCCAGGAGGCCGGATTGCTTGTTGACCAAGTCGTCAATCTGGTCCGCCGACAGCCGCTCCTCACGCATCAGATGAATCAGAAAACCGGGATCCAGGTCGCCCGAGCGCCGCCCCATGACGAGTCCAGCCGTCGGGGTGAAGCCCATCGACGTGTCAACGCAACGTCCGTTGTGCACAGCCGCCAGACTGCAGCCGGCACCCAGGTGTGCGAAAACGACACGCCCGTGTGCGGCGGCGCGCCCGGCGACGCGCTCCAGCTCCTGCAGCAGGTACGCGTAGGAGAGCCCATGGAAACCGTACCGCCGCACGCCGGTCGCTTGATAACGCCGCGGCACCGGGAGCAGCCGGGCGGCGTGCGCCATGTCCCGGTGAAACGCCGTGTCAAAGCAGGCAAACCCGGGGACGCCGGGACAGCGACGGCGGAAGGAATCGATGATCGCGATCTCCCCCGGCAGGTGGGCCGGATCGAGCGGACTGAGCCGCCGCAATTCGGCCACGAGGTCCTCGTCGATCCGCGACGATTCGACATAGCGCTGGCCGCCATGCACGATCCGGTGGCCGATGGCTGCGATCGCGTCCAGCCCGAATCGGTCACCCAGCCAGTCGATGAGATGTCCGACCGCCGACGCGTGGTCCGGCGCGTCGATCGCACGGTCCAGCGAATGTTCGCCGCCAGTCTCCCTGACATGCAGCAGCGCATCGGGCAGCCCGATCCGTTCCACGAGCCCCGTGAGCACGCGCCGCGGCAGTTTCCCGGTCTCGAACAGTGCGAACTTGATACTGGAGGAGCCGCCGTTGATCGTCAGGATCTGGTCACTCATGCTGGCCTGCGTCCGTTTCGAGTCATCGTCTGTAAGTCGCGTGCGCAGTTTGTCTCTGTCAGCGTTGAACTGCGACGTCCGGGTCGTACCAGTCGTGCTCGGGCTTGTCGCAGAAGCGGAAGGGGCCGCATTCGCTGGGCTTGAGGGATCGGGTGACGTCAGTCATGTGGAACTCCCGGGTTCCGCGAAACGACATCGATGGTATCGTCCGACGACCGCCCCCCACAGTGTGGAGGGAGTGGAGCCCGACGTGGAAACTGCAACCGGCCGCCGGTAGAATCCGAACGCGCGGTTGCCATCGAAAGGCCCCTTCTCCCCTTCCGAGTGGGTACAGTCTGTTGTTCCCTCTTCACCCCAGCGTACGCGCCTGCGCGCATCCGGCGCGAAAATGTGACCTCACATCTTTGTCCCAGTCAGGAATCCCGCAATGCTCGACAACCAACGATTGCGAAGGGCGGTGACCCTCGGCCTCCCCCTCCTGTGGGGTGTAGTCG
>CAZWGW010001237.1:0-1510 GCA_964633565.1 uncultured Planctomycetaceae bacterium | reverse complement strand
ACGGCGAGCCGTTCCGGGCGTGTCGTGGCCAGTTGTGCGGCGGCCACGAGCGCGCGCGAATAGACCAGCCGGTCGCCGATCATCTCCGCGGCCATGTCGTCGCAACAGTGCTCGCGCTCCTGCCGCAAGCGGGCTGAGAGCCACCACACGACGGGATGGTAGAACAGCAGCGTTTCGATCACCGTCTGCAGCAGGTTGACGGCGTCATCCCGCCGGCGAATGTGCGCCAGTTCGTGGACCAGCAGCGCTTCGACCTCGGCCGGCGTCAGGCTGGTCATAATCGACGCCGGGACCAGGATGACGGGCCTCAGCCAACCGATCACGATCGGTACGTCAGCCAGCCGCGATTCGAGGAACCGCACCGTCCGCTGCACCTCGAATGCGTCGAGCATGTGGGACGTGAGCGTGGCCCAGCGGTCGGCCAGTGGCCGGGCGCCATGCGTGATCATCCGACGCAGACGCCACCAGGCGGCGCACAACCGCAGCGTGAGCAACGAAACGCCGACGATCCAGCAGGCGACCAGCCACGGGAGTGCGGGGCGGAAGTGATCCGTCAGCGTCCGTGGATTATGTGGCAGTAGGTCTGCCACAGGCGCGGTTACTGATGACCGGACGGGCGTCATCAGGTCAATCGCAGGTGGCTCTGATTGCTCGTGTGCCGTTGGAGGCGCCGGAAAGTTCTGATCATTCAATGTCATGTCGCGGTTGTCGGCGACGACCGTGTCCGGGTGCGAACTTGTGGATGTTTGGTCGTGAGGGATGTTGCCTAGATTGGTCAGGTTGAAGGTTACGACCGGCATCAGTGCCAGCAGGGCGAAGCAGATGAGCAGGAACTGATATCGAACCGAACTTCCGGTGCGGCGGAGCAACCACAGACCCGCTCCTGCGAGCAGGGCGAGACATGCCCCCTGCCACACAAAATGGACCAGCGTCCAGCCGAGTTGCTGGACGAACGGGGATGCCATCCAGGATTGCAGCGTCAACATCGCGGCAGCCTCGAACAGGATTGTGAATCGATAAAACGCGGCCCGCTGATACGTCCAGAGACCGTCATTTCTCACCGTGTTTGCGGTCCCAGTCGTCCAGCATGCGGCGGATTTCGGCAATTTCACCGGGTGTGACGTCGCGCGCGCTCAGCGCCTGAAGCACGAGCTGTTCCGTGGCGCCGTCGAACACGCGGTCTGTGAATTCGCGCAGGAGCTGCCGTTGTGTGGCCGACTGTTTCAGCTTCGCGGCATACACATGCGATCGCTCCGAATCATCGCGGTCAAGCAGGCCCTTCTCGTGCATGACCTGCATCGTCTTCAGCACGGTCGTGTAGCGGACGTCTTTGGTCGCCAGCGCTTCGTGGACGTCCCGCACCGTGGAGGGGCCGCGGGTCCAGAGGACCTGCAGGACCTCCAGTTCGGCCGCAGTGGGTTGAGGGGGCCTGGGTCGTGGCATGGGCGGCATTCCGGGGACATAAGTACGACACTCATCATACGACAGTAATCGTACTTGTCAACCGCAC
>CAZWGW010001236.1:434-1516 GCA_964633565.1 uncultured Planctomycetaceae bacterium | reverse complement strand
GATTTCCCGCACGATCCGATAGTCCCCCAGTTCGCCGGTCGGTCCTGCTCCCGCTGCCCCGTTCCCGGGGGGAAACGACAACGCTGACTTTCCATCCGCACTCCGCAGTTCGGCCAGGATCGCCAGCGACGGCCACACCTGCCGGAGTTCGGCCGCATACTCCGGATGCGCGGCGATCTCCGCCTCCAGGTTGACCGGCTCCCGCGCCCTGAGCCGCTCGGTCAACTGTTCGACCAGCAGATACAGCGGCGAGATGTCGCCGGCGTTCCGGGACGGAACCGATGGGGCGGAGGCAGGCATGGCGTTGTTCCTCAGGCGTCGTCTTCCAGCAGATCGCGCAGGCGGGCCAGAGCCCGGAAATGACGCGACATTACCGTCCCCTCCGGGATACCGAGGGCAGCGGCAGTCTCCTGCACCGACAGCTCTTCAAGCTGCCGCAGCACGAGGACTTCACGCAAGGATTCCGGTAATTGGAGCATGGCCGCCTGCACGCGTTGCCGCAACTCGTCGCGAACGAGCCGCGCGCTGGGGGTCGATGTGAGGCCGCTCAACCGGTCCGCCAGAATGCGGAGCGAGTGCCCGGACAGCGGCCAGTCGTTCGCGTCTTCCCGCTGGACACTGCGGCTGTGGGCCTGGATGTGCCGGCGGTGCAGATCCACCAGCCGGTTCCACGCGATCTGCCGCAACCACGGATAGAACGGGAGCGGCGCCTCGCGCAGGTACCGCGGCAGGCGCTGGTGTGCGATGGCGAGCGAGTCCTGGACGACGTCGGACGGGTCGAGGCGGGTGCGGAGCCGCGCATCCATGCGGACGCTGATCATCCGGCGCAGGCGTGCCCGGTGCCGCTCCAGCAGCGCGGCCGAGGCGGCCGCATCCCCGGCGCGGGCCTGTGCGATCAGACCATCGGTGTCCAGCGGACTGAGGGCAGGCAAGTCGACGTCTCCCCACGACTGACCACGCACGATTCTGCCGGGGATTCCCGCGAATTGCAAAGAATGCGGCGGAGGCGCGCGTGCCGGGGCTTCGCGGATTTCGTGCGACAGGCCAACTCGATCGGCAGGCGTTTCGCAAACAACGCCGCG
>CAZWGW010001236.1:0-424 GCA_964633565.1 uncultured Planctomycetaceae bacterium | reverse complement strand
CGATTGTGGCGCGTGCCCCGCCCAGCGATGGTTACGCTATGCCGTCGCTCCGTTGCTCGCCAGGAGCGCAACGACCTTGTCCCAGCCGAGCGACCGGGCCAGTTGCAGTGGCGTCATGCCGTGATCAGTCACGGCGTTGGGGTCGGCGCCCGCCTCCAGCATTACCTGCACGGTGGGCAGGCTCCCCGCCAGGGACTCCTGATGCAGAAACGTCCAACCGCCGTCCATCCGCACGGAGGCCATCGACGGGTCCTGTTCCAACTGCTCCTTGAGGGATGGGGCCATGTTCACGCTCATGGGATGTTCGCCGGTGTCGGGCTGCCCCTTGCCGAACCAGCTCTTGAGCAATCCGCCCCCCTTCTTCGGCTCTGGGACGACGCGGATGCTGGTCGGGTCGCCGAAATTGAGGCCCCAGGCGTTGTCG
>CAZWGW010001235.1:0-1526 GCA_964633565.1 uncultured Planctomycetaceae bacterium | reverse complement strand
GACTTCAATGAGGGAGGACCGGGTGAAGTTCTGGTGTCCGGGCGGAGTTTCTATTCCAACCCCCGGCTCAGCCCGGACGGCGCACTCCTCGCTTGGGTGGAATGGGACCATCCGAACATGCCGTGGGATACGACGCAGTTGTGCGTCGCCCGGCTGGACGCCGCCGGCAAAGTGATCGACGTGCAGCAGATTGCGGGTGGCGACGACGTATCGATCCTGCAGCCGCTCTGGTCCCCGGACGGTGTGCTGTACTACATCAGCGACCGCAGCGGCTGGTGGAACCTGTACCGCTGGACCGGTAGCGAGAGCGAGCCGGTGTTTCCAAAGAATGCCGAGTTTGCCGGCGCGGCGTGGGTGTTTGGTCTGTCGAATTACGGGTTCGAGTCGGCCGAGTCGCTGCTGTGCGTCTATCACGAGGCCGGTAAGGCGCATCTGACTCGCGTCAACACGCGCACGCTCGAAACGAACGAGATCCCCACGCCCTTTACGAGCATCAGCTACCTGCAGGTGGCCGATGGGCAGGCGGTATTTGTGGGAGGTTCGCCCACCGCTCCGACCGTGGTCGCGCTGCTCGACGTGCAATCGGGGACGATCGAAACGCTGCGGGCCTCGAGCACGATCGCCGTCGACCCGGGTTATCTGTCGAATCCGGAGCCGATCGAGTTCCCCACCGAGCACGGACTGACCGCACACGCCTTCTACTACCCGCCTGCGAATCGCGATTTCACGGGACCGGCCGGCGAACGGCCGCCGTTGCTCGTGCGGTCGCACGGCGGACCGACCGGCGCCGCGTCGCGGGACTTCAATCTCGCGATCCAGTACTGGACGAGCCGCGGCTTTGCGTTCGTCGACGTCAACTACGGCGGCAGCACCGGTTACGGCCGGGAATACCGCAACCGGCTGCGCGGCAACTGGGGGGTGGTCGATGTCGACGATTGCGTGAATGCCGCGCAATACCTGGTCGGCAAGGGCCTGGCGGACCCGCAGCGGCTGGCGATCGATGGCGGCAGCGCGGGGGGCTACACCACGCTGTGCGCGCTGGCGTTTCGGGATGTGTTTGCCGCGGGTGCGAGCCTGTACGGGTTGAGCGACCTGGCGATCTTCGTCGGCGACACGCACAAGTTCGAGAGCCGGTATCTCGACTCGTTGATCGGTCCGTGGCCTGAGCGCGCGGACCTGTACCGCGAACGCTCGCCGCTTTATGCGCTCGACCGGTTCTCCTGTCCGATCGCGTTCTTCCAGGGGGATGAGGACAAGATCGTCCCCCCGAACCAGTCGGAACTGATGGTGGACGCGCTGCGCAAGAAAGGCATCCCGGTGGCATACGTGCTGTTTCCGGGAGAGCAGCACGGGTTCCGCAAGGCGGAGAACATCAAGCGCGCGCTGGACGGCGAATTCTATTTCTTTGCGCGGATCTTCGGTTTCAAACCGGCTGATGAGATCGAGCCGCTGCCGATTGACAATCTGCGCTGAGATATTTTGAACGCATCGATTGAATACAGGGTGTGGCTGGGGTCGAGCGCATG
>CAZWGW010001234.1:0-1530 GCA_964633565.1 uncultured Planctomycetaceae bacterium | reverse complement strand
CGCCGCAGCGAACATCCTTTCCGGAGGCCCCGGCGACGATGTGCTCTCCGGCAATGAGGGCGAGGACACTTACCTTTTCAATGTTGGCGACGGCGTCGACCGCATCTTCGACCCGGCGTCTCCTGGTGAAGGCAACGCGATCCGCTTCGGTCCCGGCATATCCCCGGACACGCTTTCGCTGGGCTTGGGGTCGCTGCAGATTCGTGTCGGCCAGGGCGGCGATGCCATCCATCTCGACAGCGTCGACGCGAACGACGTTCTGGGCGTCCACGATGTGGACCTGTTCGAATTCGACGACGGAACGCGCCTCACCTACGCGGAGTTGCTGGCGCGCGGCCTGGATCTGCAAGGGACTCCTTTCGACGACATCATCACGGGTTCCAGCATCGCCGACCGCGTCCGCGGATACGGCGGTGACGACGTCCTGGTCGAGAGCGCGGGTGACGACACATACTTGTTCAACCGCGGAGATGGCGCGGATACCCTGGTAGGGCAGGCCGGCGCGGCTGGAGGCGTCGATCGCCTGGTTCTGGGGACCGGCATTGCCGTCCAGGACGTCTCCGTGCGGAGATCCGGCGACGACATCGTCCTCGAGCTGAACGCTGACGGCGGATCCGTAACGGTCCAACAGGCACTGCTGCTTGACGTGGTCGAGGACGTCCAGTTCGCGGACGGCAGCGTCTGGACCGCAGCGAAGCTACGCGAGCAAGCGGGTTCGGCCCCGAGCGGCCCTCCGATCACGAGTGGCGGCACCGCCCCGATCTCGAACCGGGAAACGACAGCATTTGCCACTGATTCGGACGCCCTCTCCGGCTGGCGCTCGAGCCTGGAACGATCGCCGGACAGACGCGAGAACTTCGTCGAGGGCGCTTACCAACCGTCTGGAGCCGAATCGCAACCGCAGCAGGTGGGCGTGCCGCTCGACCCGCTCGCCCGCGACATGCAGCAACGATTCGACGTCCTGCTGCAGACAGGCCGCACGAATCTCGGAGAACGCTACGCGGAAGCCGTCCGCGAATTCGAGCAACGCAGGCTCCAGCGCGAAGATCCGCCGCCTCCGCCGCCGCCCACGGATGAGGAAGTCGCAGCGTGGAATGCTGCAATGCACGCGTGGCACGATCGCAATCCCGGTTTCGCGGAATCCGAACTCGGTGGCAGCGACGGCACATGGAGTGTCGGTTGGGGCCTGCCCGGACCTGGAGAAAGAGCGTACGGAGGTGCGGCGTCAGTGGGCGCGCTCCCGGGTCTCGCGAATTCTCTGTCGCAGGCGCGGCTCGGCGGCGTCGCATCTGCACCTATGCTGGGCGAGGGGCTGCGGGACGTTCGCTAGCTTGTCTGACAAAGCTGAAATTGGGCTCTGACCCCCTTTTTCCTTTGTTATCCTTTCGCCCCTATGGCGAAGAAGAGCGGCAAGGCCCAGTTTTTCCCGGTTGATCCCGATGACCTGAAGCCGATGCACCAGTGGCACCGGCCGCTGCAGGCGCCGGGGATCACGCAGGTGGATTTCGAGGAGCGGGTGGATTTCAAGCG
>CAZWGW010001233.1:0-1533 GCA_964633565.1 uncultured Planctomycetaceae bacterium | reverse complement strand
TGTACACAGGACCCGGAGGAGGGCTTTATACTGGTCCGGAAGGTGGCCTCTACACTGGACCAGGCGGCGGACTCTACACGGGCCCGGGAGGCGGACTTTACACCGGCCCCGGGGGCGGCCTGTATACCGGCCCAGGAGGTGGGATGTATATTGGTCCCGGAGGAGGCATGTACACCAGCGCGTGCGCCAATCCGTACCGCAGCAACATTCCACCGTGGCCAGTTTTCGTGGAATACCTCGAAAAATGCGGCATGTACGAAATCGCCGAACTAATTCGACAATTTATCCAGTAAGCACCAGACGGTGCTATCTTGCGGAAAACTCGTCCTGCGCCGCTGCCCGCTCCCGCTCCTTCTCGATCGTTGGCCGCGGAATCTTCTCGCTGTACGAACATCCCGTCCGCGGGCAGTAGTACCTCGTAAAGTACGGCTCGCTGCGGCGCGACTTGCATTCGCAGTGGTGATACGGACAGATCGGCTGCCGCCCGATCGGCTGCCGTCCGCGTCCGTTGCCGTTCCCATTCTCGACGCCCGTTGCCTCGGTCTCCTGACAGGTAGCGTGGCCTGCCCCTTCCGCCTCGACACTGGTCGGCAGATTCGGATTTGCCGACGACGCGGACTGCGGAGTGATCTGCAGCGGAACTGCTGGAGTTCCAGTTGATACTCTCGCGTCTCGATCCTTTGCCATAATCGCTCCTTGGGGGTTGCGCCCGCCATCAGCGGGCTGAAAAGTCATCCTGATCCCGCGCCGCGTAATGCGCCGTCCGTTCATCGGCCGGCGGTTGCTCGCTCTCAAAATCCGGTGCCGTGGGCCGCGACGATCCCAGCACGCCGCAGATCGACGCCGCGACGTAGTTGCCATACATGCAGTCCAGCATGTGGTTCTGCTTCCGCTTACGCACCCAGCGTTCAATCGGCGGTTTCCCGGGCGTGAACTCCCGTTCCCACACCTCCGCCGTGACCTGCTCGGCGAACTCCGTGTGCGCCTGCGGATCGCTGCCGAACAGCCGGATCACTCCCGGCCGGACTGTGCCGTCGCTCGCCAGCGGCCGGACCAGGAACGCGCTGTGCACGACATGCTTCCAGTGGTCGGCGTCCATGTTCACCTGCCACACGACAAAACCGGTGCCGATCCGCTGCCGCGACTGGTACCACCGATCTCCGTTGGGGCTGGGACGCTTCTGAGAATCCCGTTTGTTGGGATGGATGTACTGACGGCCACCCTTACCGTCGCTCGCGGACAGGCCCTTCGTCGCGTACCAGGGATGCCCAGCCTCGGCGACGAACTTCAGAACGGCTGACTGCGATGCGGCATAACCTGAGTCAACCAGGATGGCCCCGAACGGCACGGCCCCAGTCGCGCTGCAGTACGGGTTCTGCATCCAGTCGGCATGCATCTCCCACAGCGCGTCCAGGATCGCCTTCTCTTCCCCCACGACGTCAGGCATCGACGTCTGGTGAAACCCATACTCGACGACGTCGGGCGTCCGGTGCGGGTTCCACGCGCACACGGCCCACGGCAGAAACCGTTTGC
>CAZWGW010001232.1:0-1541 GCA_964633565.1 uncultured Planctomycetaceae bacterium | reverse complement strand
ATCCGATCCACAACCTGCTCGTCAAACACGCGGTCCCATTTCGCGACCCACACGGCACATCGCGTGAGTGCGTGCAGGAAGGCGTCGAGGTAATCGCGATCGAAGATCTGGCACCAGCGAGCGACGACGTGCACCGGCCGCACGAACATGGCGTCGTACAGGTTGTCGAACTGCCACTTCTCGACGAGGAAGTGGTACGTCCCGGCCAACTGCCGCGCGATGGTGGCCGGGTCGATGATCCGCGACACGTAGACGAGGTACGAAACCACGAGGCCGGTGAGGGCCGCCAGCAGCGCCGCCGCTCCGGCGGTCGAGTGATAATGGTGAATCTGTTCGTGGCTCGGCAGCCCCAGTCCCAGTTGCCCTGCTCCCGTCGCGCCGGCCGCCACGTGCGCTGGTTCGCTCGACAGCAACAGCCGCACCAGGTAGCCCGGCTCCAGGTGGCCGTCCCTGATCTCCATCCCCCACGCGCAGCCGACGGCGAACACCGCCAGCACGACGAGCGGTCCGGTCATCACCCACGGAGATTCGTGGGCGTGATCGTAGACGTGCTCGTCACGCGGCTCGCCGGCAAACGTCATGAACCACAACCGGAACATGTAGAACGCCGTAATGCCGGCTGTCACCAGCGGCAGGAGGAACAGCAGGAAGTGCTCTGGATTGAGCGACATATACGTCAGCGCAGTGGCGACGATCTCGTCCTTGGAGTAGTAGCCCGAGAATGCGAGATTCCCGAAGAACGGTAGCGTGATGAAGGGGATTGCCAGGCCCGAAATGGCGATCACGCCGACCAGCATCGTGTACGCCGTGATGGGCATCTTTTTGCGGAGGCCCCCCATGCGGGTCATTTCCTGTACGTGATGGCAGCCGTAGATCACCGACCCGGAGCAGAGGAACATCAGCGACTTGAAGAAGGCGTGCGTGATGAGGTGGAACAACCCCGCCACCCAGCCGCCGACGCCGATCGCCAGCATCATGTAGCCGAGCTGGCTGATCGTGGAATACGCGAGCACGCGCTTGATGTCCGTCGCCACGATGGCGATCGTCGCCCCGATGAACAGCGTGATGCAACCGACGTACGCGATCGTCAGCAACACCTCCGGCGTAAACATCGGAAAGAACCGCCCGGCGAGGTACACACCGGCCGCGACCATCGTCGCGGAGTGCACGAGCGCGGAGACCGGCGTCGGCCCCTCCATGGCGTCGGGCAACCAGGTCTGCAGCGGGAACTGCGCGCTCTTGCCGACGCAGCCGGCGAAGATGCCGAGACCCGCCGCCACCAGCAGCCAGTAGGGGATACTCGCTTCGGTGCCGTCCGCCAGTTGATACCGCCCGCCGTGCCGGTGCTGAAGATAAACGACCGCGTCCCGGCCTGCCCCTTCCACTTCGAGGTAGCCGTGCCTGTCGCGCACCATCTGGAACAGCCCCTGGTCCCCCATTACGTCGGGGTCGGTGGCGGCAAAGCGAAACGTGCCGAACGACGTCCACAGGATCATCAGGCCGATCAGGAACCCGAAGTCCCCGACGCGGTTCATGATGAA
>CAZWGW010001231.1:0-1541 GCA_964633565.1 uncultured Planctomycetaceae bacterium | reverse complement strand
CGCCGCTCGTGCCCGAGCGCGTCGGGATACTGCAGATCGTTCGCCCCGTCGGAATAGGTCTCAGTCATCGCATTTCTCCATGCTCACATCTCGCCCCATCGCGGCCTCAGCATCTGTCAGCCCGTCCATTGCCCGGCTGCCGGACCCGTCGCGTGCCCAGATCGTTCCGTCGCCTGTCGGGCTGAGTTCAACTCCGAGTGATATTAGCTGCCGCGTTCGGTCGTTGAACATGCCGGTCGCATAGCTGGTTCTGCCATCTGCATAGCGCCTCGCCATCCAATGCAAATCACGGCAGATGAGCCGCAGGATTTCGTTCTCTTCCTTGATGGTCATTTCGATTGCTCCACCAGTCGCATCAATGCGGCCTCAGCACGCTCAACGTCCGGCATCGCGCTCAGGTTGACTCCGGTTTTGGGATTTCCGAGCGCCTTACGCGCCGCTGCGTATGCCGCGATAGCGTCGTACATCGTGAGCCAATCGGTTGCGATTCGCCTGCCGACGCCGGGTAACACGGCCTGGAGATCGGAGACAGACTCTCGCGTGAAATGCAGTTCGCTCATCACTTCGCTCCTGCGGCATGGGCCGCGATGATTGATCTGCCGATGCACTCCACAACCTGGGGAACTACGGCGTTGCCGAGGGCGGCAAGGCGGTCCACGAGACCGGATACCCCATCAACCACTCGCACCAGTCCGGGTTCGGGTAGCCAGACAGGACTGTCGGCAATTGCCCGTCGAAGCCCAGTCCTTTCCAGTCGCGGGAGCTGGGGGTGGGATATGCGTTTAACACTGCGGCCAGCGACTCGCCGTGATTGTTTCTCGGCCGCAACTTCCGATCCCGCTGCTCGTTTCTGCTGGCTCTCGCCGTCGGGAACAATCGCACCGCACTCGTCAGCGTGTCCGCAACTCCCCGATGTCCGCCCGTCTGCTGTGAGTCCTCCGCACGCGGGGTAGGCCAGTAGCCAGATCCGGTCACGCAGATGAGGCGCACCAACGGCGGAAGCCGGTATGCAATTCCATTCCGCGTCATACCCGATCTCGGCCAGGTCTCCGAGAACTCGGTCAAGGCCCCTGCCAATGAGAGCTGCGACGTTTTCCACGAGTGCGTACTGCGGTCGTAGCTCGCCAATAACCCGACACATCTCGGTCCAAAGGCCGCTGCTTTTTCCTCCGATTCCAGCTCTGCGACCAGCATTCGAGATGTCGGTGCAGGGGAATCCTCCGCAAACAAGGTCAATTGATCCGCATCGGTCCAGGACGAGGCAGGCTGTAAGCGTTCTGATGTCATCGTGAATCCACACTTCCGGCCAGTGTTTCGCCAGCACCTTGCGGCAAAACGGCTCGATCTCGCAGAAGCCAACTGTTTTCATCCCAGCGCGTTCCAGGCCAAGGGAAAAGCCGCCGATGCCACTGAACAGATCTAGTACCCGCAACGGCTCGCTCATTTCGCCGCCTTCCGCGTCCACTGCGCGTCACACGACGCACAGAACCACGCTCTACCTCTACGCTCGGGGTGGTCGGTCTCCGCCTCTTTATCTCTGA
>CAZWGW010001230.1:0-1545 GCA_964633565.1 uncultured Planctomycetaceae bacterium | reverse complement strand
TGCGCGCCGGCTTTTATCCATAAGCCGGCGCGGAGTACGCTTGTTTGAGGACTAGACCTCATTGGCCGACCGGTGAGATCGTACAGTGAATGGCTGCCCTTGCCGGCCGGGATTCCCAACCCGGCTCACTGGAAGAACACGCGGACTCAACTGATCAATCTGATTCCACGCACGGAATGCCTGTGTTCGATCGTGCAGTCAACTCGATGAATTCCGACAGATTCACGAATCACTACCTGCATTCGATGATCGCGTCCGGAGCAATCCGGCGGTGTCACGAAACCTGCCTCGGAGTTCACGTCCGAAGCACGAAATGCCGGCTGGCCGAATCAGCGTCGGTCGATTTCACCGAAGCGGCGAGCGGCGACTCGCCACACGTGTTCGGCGTGTCGCTCCGATAAGCTTTTCGTGAGATCAGGAACTTTCTTGTCCCTGTCCCCCAGCGTGGTTTCATTCTCACCCGCACCGTATGCTGAACGTCGCTATGAGCGATGTCACCGAGATCCTGCAACAGATCGAGTCAGGCGACCCCTCGGCCGCCGACCAACTCCTGCCGCTGGTCTACGACGAACTGCGGAAACTCGCCGCATCGCGACTGACCCGCGAGAAACCGGGCGAGACCATGCAGGCCACGGCGCTCGTCCACGAGGCGTACGTCCGGCTCGTGGACGTCGACCAGGCGCAGCACTGGAACAGCCGCGGACACTTTTTCGCCGCGGCTGCGGAAGCCATGCGGCGGATCATGGTCGAACGCGCGCGCCGGAAAAAACGGACCGCCGGGACGAAGGGGCCGCTCGCGCCCGACGACATCCCCGCACCCCTCCCCATGCCGGCCGACGAGGTGCTGGCCGTGGACGAAGCCCTCTGCCGGCTGGAGTCTCAGGACTCGTTGGCCGCCAGGCTGGTCAAACTCCGCTTCTTTGTCGGGATGACGATGCCGCAGGCTGCGGACGCCCTCGGCATCCCGTTGCGAACTGCTGAGCGCAACTGGACTTACGCCAAGACCTGGCTGCATCGCGAGCTCGCTCCCAATAACGGGAGCGGCCCCACCTGAGAATTCCGGCCGCATAGAATTGGCTGAATTCTGGCGGGGTCGGCCCACTTCGGTCGCACTGATTGCCGGTGAAGCCCTCGCCCGAGTTCGCACCATGCCTGCCGGTCCCGATCGCGCCAAATCGATCTTCCTGAACGCCCTCGAAATCGACGATGAGGCCGCGCGACAGGCATTTCTCCTGGACCAGTGCGGAGATAATGACGCGCTGCGGCGCGAGGTAGAGGGGCTGCTCGCCCGGCACCCGCAGGTGGGGACATTCCTGGAGGTCTCTCCCGCCGGGTTGGGTCCAACGACGCTGCAGCCCGCGCTGGAGCAGCCGGGGGCGGTCATCGGTCCCTACAAGCTGCTGCAGGTGATCGGCGCGGGGGGGATGGGCGTCGTCTACATGGCCGAGCAGAAGGAGCCAATCAAACGCCGCGTGGCGCTGAAGATCATCAAACCCGGCATGGACACCCGGCAGGTGGGCTCGTTTTCATCGGCATCGCATGTGC
>CAZWGW010001229.1:0-1556 GCA_964633565.1 uncultured Planctomycetaceae bacterium | reverse complement strand
AAGTTCCTCATCGTGATAGACGTCGAGCGCCGTGTGCAGCCGCGTCGCCTGGATAGACCAGATCGACCGGGGTTGCAGGTTGCACAGGCTGACCGTGCGGCCGTAGCGTTCGGCCTTTTTGCCAAGGGCGGCGACGAGTCCCAGCGACATGCTGTTGTAGAACTCGATCTGGCCGAAATTGACGAGCGTCCTGGCCGTGGGGCTGTCCTTCAGAAATGTGTCCAGCAACTGTGTCGTGGCCGGGATGCGTTCGAAGTCGAACATCGCGGCGTCCTGCAGCCGCAGCACCGTGACGTTGCCGATCGTTTCAACCGTGTGCGTGGACAGCATTGGACCTCCTGGCGCGGATCGCGAATTGAGGGTTCTGTGGACGACGATCAACAGTGACGTGGGCGGCATGCTTCCGGAGTCCCGACGCATTGGTCGGAGCGTCGCGGATGTCGCCGCACGTATCCTTATAAATGCAATCCCGGCGAAAGCGTCTGCAGGGAAAACGGAAAAAAATCAACGCCGCGACACTCCAACGGTGGCCGGGAACGGCGCCTGGCGGGGCGTGTGCAGCGCCGGCGCCTGAGGAATTTGCGGGGTATTCTCTGCGCGGCAACCCCTCGAATCGTGAGGGGCGCGTCCGAAGGCCGGATCGTTTACGGCGACTTCGCTGTCTGTCACTCTCGATCTTTGTCAGGACCGCTGCCGGAATCTCCGCTCCCCGGCGTTTGCGGCGCAGGGAATCCGGACGGCTCCGCATTCCCGTCATCCGCGTCCCACACGGTGACGGTCCCGTGCGGCGAATTTCCGGCGATTTTCGAGCCGTCCGGGCTGAAGGCCACGCGGGGCGTGAAGCCCATTGTGCCGCTCGGAGGACCCAGCGTCCGCAACACGATCAGTTCCTGCAGCGTCTCGCCGTCCAGGAGGTGGACATTGGCGTCGTAGCCGATCGCCGCCAGCCGCGTGCCGTCCGGGCTCCATGCGACGTCAGACACGGCGGCGATCCCGGGCATCTCGCCAATCGGCTTGCCCTGCTCAGCATCCCAAACACTGACTCGCTGTCTGCCATAATCCGCGGCCGCCATTCGGCTGCCATCGGGGGAAAACGCCAGTCCGAAGACCAGTGTCGGCCCGTCAAAGTGGAACCTGGCCGCACCCGTCCCGGCGTCCCAGATCGACACACCCGGTTCGGTGCCCGTCGGCTGTCCACCGGTGGCAATCGACTTGCCGTCGGGACTGAAAGCGATGGCACTCACAAGCACTTTGCCGACCTCCTGCGTGCGGATGAGTTCTCCCGTCGCGGCGTTCCAGATGCGCAGTTCTGCGCCCCTGTTTCCGACGGACGCGGTTGCCAGGAACTCATCGTCACCGCTGAAGGCGACAGCCCGGACCGCGTCCGCATGTTCTGCCAGCGAAATCAGTTCTGCACCGCTGACCGCATCCCAGACCGTCACGATCTGCGGGTTGTCGTGGCGCGCTGCGGCCAGTCGGCGGCCATCCGTGCTGAACGCGTAATCGCTCCGCGGCCATTTGCGTTCGTGGTTGAATTCCGCGGAAAAGTGTTGCTG
>CAZWGW010001228.1:0-1560 GCA_964633565.1 uncultured Planctomycetaceae bacterium | reverse complement strand
CATTTCGGGCGGATTCAACGTCTATCCGAGCGAGATCGAACAGGTGATCTGGGGGCATCCCGCGGTGCAGGATTGCGCGGTGATCGGGGTGCCCGACGACAAGTGGGGAGAAGCCGTGAAGGCCGTCATCGAGCTCAAGCCCGGGGCCACGGCTACCGAGGCCGAGATCCTGAAGCTCTGCAAGGAGAAGCTCGGCAGCGTCAAGTGCCCGAAGAGCGCGGAATTCTGGGACGCCCTGCCGCGCAGCCCGGTCGGCAAGGTGCGCAAGAAGGACATCCGCGAGACGTTCTGGAAGGGCCGGACGCGCGCGATCTAGCCGCGCTCTCGAAGCAGCGCCCGTAGCCGTAGCCCGGACGAAGTCCGGGGTCGCGCTCGATTTGTGAGAGACACCCCGGACTTCGTCCGGGCTACCCGGGCCGAAACAGGGATCGGCATCGACCCGATGGACGGGTCGGGTGGCTGCTGTTGCGCGGCCTGAAATTGTCCTACAGTGTGGTCAGACGAAGGGGCCCCTGAGAGCGACTCCTCGTTCACACAAAGAAATCCGGCCGCCCTGCGAGCCGGGCATGCACGGGGGATACACAGGCGAACACAGCGGTTCACAAGGACGGTGCGCGAGCGCGGTCGACCGAATGCCGGCCGCGCGCCTTCCTCACAACGAGAGGAGAACACGATGTCGAATCAGGTCGGCGGCAAGGCATGGCGGTCGTGTATAGCGGCACTGGCACTCGGAGCGGTTTCGTTCACCACATCCGTGCTCGCGCAGGAGGCGACGGCACCCGCGGCGGAGCCGGCACCGTCGCCCGAGATTCAGGATGAAGGGCCCTCCATGTGGACGACGAGCGGATTCATGCGCGTCGAATCGGCCTTTCGCACGACCAACGACGAAAACATCGTCAATCAGCGGGGCAACCCGTTCAACGGCAAGACGGTGGCGCGCGACAGCCGCCCGTATGCCGGCGCGGGAGGCGCGGCCGATACCGTCGTGCGCTCCGGCGATCCGGCCGACAACGAGTGGAACCTGATGCAGGTTCGCGGGCAGTTCGATCTGACCGGTGCGCTGAGCCAGAACTTCCGCCTGTTCGCACGCGCACGCGGCGTATTCGATTTCGCGCCCTACGACGAATTCGATCCGGACGACGTTCCCGGCGCCGATCCGACGGGGTTCAACTATCAGGAGCCGGAATATTTCGAGTACCGGAAATTCCACGGCAGCGGCAGCACCAATCCGCTCGAGATCGCCGGCCGCCGCTACATGATCGACCTGCCCTCGCTTTACCTCGACTACCAGAAAGGCCCGCTGCTGGTGCGTATCGGTCAGCAGCAGATCGCCTGGGGACAGGCCCTGTTCTTCCGCGTGCTGGACCTTCCGAACGGTCTGGATCTGCGGCGCCACCTGTTCCTCGACTACGCGCCGGAAGAGTACGCGGACGAGCGCATCGGCTCCCTGGGTATCCGCACGACGTGGCAGGCTACGCAGCAGTGGGAAGTGGACGGGTTCGTCCAGCGCTTCCTGCCGACGATCTATCCGAACGCGAACACGCCGTACAACGCCATCGC
>CAZWGW010001227.1:0-1573 GCA_964633565.1 uncultured Planctomycetaceae bacterium | reverse complement strand
CAGCCCTGCCCGGGCCTGTGGTTGCTACTTGTTCGCCAGTTGCCCGTCAAACCAGTCCGCGAGCACGGCAACCTCTTCGTGGATCGTCGGCCAGGGATGGCTGCCCCCGGGTTTGACGATCAATTCCGCCGACACCCCGGCCGCTTCCAGCGCAGCGCGCATTGTTTCCGACTGCTGCAGCGGCACGACGGGATCAGCATCCCCGTGAATCAGCAGGAATGGCGGCGCCTCCGCCGTCACCAGCCGCGCGGGGGAAATCTGTCTGATCTTCGCAGCCACTTCGTCGTCGGTCAGGCTCCCCAGGCCCTCGGGCAAAGCCAGCTTCCGGACCACTTCACCGAATCGATCATTCGAACGAACATCGATCGCGCGGCCGCCGTAGTCCAGAAAGTCCGTCGGAGGAAAGAACACCGCCACGGCTTTCACCCGCGTATTGGGGTTTGAGCCGTCGGCGGAACTTGTCGAGGCGGTCACCGCGGCCAGACAGGCGAGGTGCCCGCCTGCCGACGCGCCCATCAGTCCCAGGCGGTCGGGATCGATGGCGTATGCCTGCGCGTGGTCCTTGACCCAGCGGATGCCAAGGTTCACGTGGGCCAGCATCTCCGGGGCGCTGAATCTGGTGATGGAACCGGGCCGGACGGCAAACACCGTGTAGCCCTTCCCACACAGAATCTGGAACGTCTGTCCCCGAATGTGATCGCGGATCTTGCCGCGGTCGGAATGCCAGGCGCCGCTGATGACGTCCACAACCGCCAGACCGTTTTTCTGCCCATTGGGGACGAACACGTCCATCACCAGCCCGATGCCGTGCACTTCGGCATAGACAACGTTTTCATGCTGAGTGTACGGAGGCGGCCCCTGTGCCAGGACCGTCGTGACGAGCAGGACGCACAGAACCGATGTTTTGACCGCAATCGACCTGGCGCGCATGGCTTGCTCGCTGCTGATGGAGATGTTGCTGGTCCGCCTGGCATCATGGCACGCGGCGGCTTCCGTTACGGTTTCGACGGGGGTGTGAGGAATCCCTGGTCCCGCAGCCAGTGAGCGCAGGCGGTGGTCCATGTCGAATACGGCCGATCACCGCCGCGAACGCCGAAATCATGCGCGGTCCGTGCGTAGATATGCAGCTCCGCCGGTATTCCCGCGCGCTTGAGCGCGAGATACATGAACATGCTATGCTCGGGAGTGCTGATCATGTCGTCGCCGCCGTGCACCAGGAACACGGGCGGCGTTTCGGGCGGAACCCGCAGACCGGGGGCCAGTTCATCGCGGTCCTTCGCCTTGAGATATCCGGAATAAACCGGGATGGCGAAGTCGGGCCGGCAACTGAGCTGGTCGACATCGTCGACAGGTTCGTAGGTTTTCTGGTCGAAGTTCGTCGCCATTGCGATCGCCAGGTGGCCTCCCGCGGAAAAGCCGATCATACCGATCCGCTGCGGGTCGATCCCCCATTCGGCCGCCCTGCTGCGGATCAGGCGGACGGCCCGCTGTGCGTCCTGCAGCGGCCGGCGCGCCGGTTCGCCTTTGGGCTCATCCGGGCGGCGCGGCACACGGTACTTGAGAATGATGCCGG
>CAZWGW010001226.1:0-1575 GCA_964633565.1 uncultured Planctomycetaceae bacterium | reverse complement strand
GGCCGATTGGGCAAAGTTCCTGATGGACCACCTCCGCGGGGCGCGCGGGGACGCGGGACTCCTCAAGCCGGAAAACTATACGCGGCTGCACACGCCTCCCGAGGAAGGGGGCTACGCCTGCGGATGGGGGACTGTCGAACGGGGCTGGGCCGGCGGCCGTGCGCTGACACACGGCGGCAGCAACAGCCTCAACTTCTGCACCGCGTGGCTCGCGCCGCAACGGGACTTTGCGGTGGCGGTGATGACGAACGCCGGAAGTGACGCAGCCTCCGAGGCGTGCAATGATGCCGTCGGAAAGCTGATCCGGAAGTATCTGCCGGCGGCCTGACGCAGATTACTCGTCGAGGATTTTTGCAACCTGCGAGACGACGTCGGGGGTTGCCGGATAAATGAGGAGCGGCCCGCCGGACGGCGGCGCGGGGATCACGGCATAGGTCCCACCCGCCCGGTATTCGAGCGCGAGCACGAACGTCTCACCCTGCACGGCCCGCGTCTCTTTCAGGTTGGTGACGGTGATCCCATCAACCGGCGGACCGGGAGTCCACTGCTTTTCGACGTTGCACTCCCCCGCGTCCCGATCGACGACCCGCGCCGTCACGACGAGACCGACCTCGTCGGCCTCGAGCACCTGCTTGCGGTTCACAATCACGGGGTTCGCGGCCGTGATCGCCAGCGTGGCCAGAACGGCAATCCAGGCGAGGGCCAGGCCCCACCCGATCCGCGCTGCGGCCCGTGAGGGGGGGGGATTCCCTGCGGCAACAGACGGCGCCGGTGGCGGAGCAGTGGCCGGCTGCGCGGGCCTGGTCCGCGAGTCGCGTCGGGTCACCGCCAATCTCCCTCTCAGCGGAACGCCTGCCGCGTGTCGATTCTGTAGTCGCGCTGCAGCGCTTCTTCGAAATCGTACACGTCGACGAAATCATCCAGCGTATCCCGTTCGGTCTTCCGCATCTTGCCCTGTGCGATCAGATCGAACACGATCCGGCCGAAATCCTCGGTGCTGGTCACGCCCCAATGCGTGAAGACGACGCGCGCCAGGAACCCGAATTGACGCTGCGCCAATTCCCGGATGCCATCGAGCAGTTCCTGCCCGGTGATGTGCGCCTCTTCATCCTCCTCGGGTGTTTGCCCGCGCGGGCGCTTCAGCTTCTGCTGGGTATACTGCAGCGCATCGAAGACAAAGTCCTGCGCATTCGGATGATACCGCAACCGCGGCATCGTGGAGCGGCTCGTCACGCTCATCGCCAGACCCTGTATGCATTCCACGGGGCCGGCTTCCGGCCGGTCCGCCGCGGGTGTGAAATGTCTGCCTGGTCCCGCTCAACCCACCCACTGAACTATACACGCGCCCGAATTGCAAGGGCAACCGCCGGTCAACTGCCGGCGGGATTTCCCTCCGCGCCTTTGCCCCCGGCCCCTCCGCCGCCGCTGACCACCGTCAGCACGTCCCGCTCGTCCACGAGTACCCGCCGTTCGTCCTCGTAATTGACCAGCACCTTGCGGGCCAGGATCTCCTGCGCCAGGACTTTCCCTTTCCCCTCTTTCGTCACCACCCATTTGCCCACGCCCGGCAGTTCG
>CAZWGW010001225.1:0-1577 GCA_964633565.1 uncultured Planctomycetaceae bacterium | reverse complement strand
GCTCCGCGCACGCCTCCAGACAATGCGTCACGGTCCAGATGTAGGTGTAAATGCGCGTGCCGAGGTCCGGCAGGTCGATCACGAATGTATCGAGCCCGCGCAGCATTTCGGGTGTCGGACGGCGAATGTTGCTGTAGAGGCTGTACAGCGGCAGGTCCGGAAACCGCGGATGCCTCCCGTGCGGCGTCTCGATCATGTTGGCCTGCTCTTCGCCCCACAGGCCGTGCTGGGGGGAGAACAGTGCCGCAATCTGCATCGCGCCTGTTTCGGCCAGCACGTTGCAGGCGTAACGAAACCGCGAATCAACGGACGCCTGATTGAACAGCAGGCCGATTCGGGCACCCTGGAGGCACGCCGGCGGAGACTGGGCGCAGGCTTCGAGGCCGAGGATGACGAATGAATCTGTCGGCGGGTGAGGCATTGTCCGCGCATCACATGGGGCCGGGGTCGGGTGTCGCTGCAGCTCAATAAAGCAGGCACGATTGCCGCCGCCCGCGGAACTCGTCGAGCTCCCTTTGATACAGCGCCCGCGCCTCGTCGGCCGACCGTCCCGCGACAATCGCCTCAAACGTTGCCTTGTCCGAGAGAAGCCGGTTGAACTGCGCCGTCTCCCACTGGTCCGGATACAGCTTCCGCAGAACTTCGGCGATCTTGAGACCGCAGAAGACCGGTTCGAACCGCTCGCGGTCGGTCACCAGGATGTTGACACCGCCGCACGGCTCGCCCGCGAATTTGCTTGACTCGGGCGTAAAACGGGTCGGCACGAACCGCACGCCGGACAGATTCTCCGCATTCAGCGCACGTGCCAGAGCGACGCCGTCGATCCACGGCGCGCCGAGCACCTCGAAGGGCCGGTCCGTCCCGCGGCCGACCGACAGGTTCGTCGTCTCCAGCAGGCCGATCCCCGGGTACAGTACCGCGGCTGTCAGGCTCCGCATGTTGGGGGAGGGGTTGATCCACGCCAGCCCGGTTTCGTCGAAATACACGTCGCGGTTCCAGCCTTCGACCTTGATGATCTGCAGGTCGAGTTCAAGGCCCAGTTCACGATTGAACATCGTCGCCAGTTCGCCGACGGTCATGCCATGCCGGACCGGCACCGTGTGCCAGCCGACGAACGACTGGCTGCCGTCGTCCAGGACCGGCCCTTCCACGTCGACGCCGTTGATCGGATTCGGGCGGTCAAGCACGACAAACCGCAGCTTGTGCTCGGCCGCGGCCTGCATGGCGTTCTGCATCGTCGACACGTAGGTGTAGAACCGCGCGCCGATGTCCTGAATGTCGAACACAAGTGTGTCGAGTCCCGCCAGGCTTTCGGCCGGGGGTGCACGGTTCTCACCGTAGAGGCTGACGACGGGCAGACCGGTCTGCCCGTCCACGGCGTCCGCGATCTTCGACACGTCGAGCCTCCCGGCGATGCCGTGCTCTGGACTGAACAGCCGCCTGAGTTCAACGCCGTCCGCATCGTGCAGCAGTTGCGGCGTCGGCACGCCCCGCCGATTGACGCCCGTGTGGTTGGTGATCAGCCCGACATGGCGGCCGCGCAAAGCTGCGAAGCCATCCCGTTCCAGGACGTCGAT
>CAZWGW010001224.1:0-1584 GCA_964633565.1 uncultured Planctomycetaceae bacterium | reverse complement strand
TCGCCGACGATCGGCACCATGATCTGCTTCGACATCTCGCTCATGGCGAAGTTGAGCACGCCGCTGACCGCCGTATAGTCGCCCGCATTTCCGCCCGCGCCGGCGACGGCCGTCCCGTTCGTCCCGTTGGACGTGCTGAACTCCACACTCGCCGAACCCATCATGTCGGAGCGATAAGCGGTCAAAGGGGTCGGGGTGCGTCGGCGTAAGCCGGGGAAAGGCAGCGAATGAAAGAGTCGTCCAAGGCAAGACCTAGCCAGTCGCCTTGGCCTCGAGTGATGCGTCGCGTCGGGCAACTGGCAGGGCGAAGCGTTCACAGAGGTACAACCGGGCGGTGTATTGAGCTCCGAAAACACCCTTTTGTGGCGGCCGACCTTGTCCCGACACGGGGAAGGCAACAGTCATGACGAGCGATCCAGGCGAGTTCGGCGTGACCCCCACGGAGTCTAAGACCACCCGCACGGTTGGAAACTTTTCCCACGGAAGCCGAGAGACCCCGGTGACATCCGTTTCTCCCATGGAAGCGGATCGGTCGGAGAAGGCGTATCGCCACAAGTCCGACATGCACGTCGCCGGGGAGTCAGACAGGTCCATAGTACCGCAGAAGCCGGCGAACAACCACGGCGTGCCGCCGCGGGCGGAGTCGGTGGAGGGAAGGGGCCTGACCGAGGAGAACGCCAGGCAATCGCTACTGGACCGGACTCAGAGCCGGACGGCGGACGGTCAACCGCCCGCAGCCAGGTCGCGCGGATTGTCGGGTGTACGGCAAGCGGCACGACAGGATAAGAAGTGCAGGTTCAACAATCTGTTGCACCATGTGACGCCGGAACTTCTGCGGGCGAGCTTCTTCGATCTGAAGAAACAAGCTGCGGCAGGAGTCGACGGCGAGACGTGGCAGGATTACGCGCAGGACTTTCGAGCGGCGGATCGACGATCTGCATGGGCGAATCCATCGCGGTGCGTATCGGGCCAAGCCTTCCAAGCGGACGTACATCCCGAAAGCGGATGGCAAATTACGGCCGCTGGGGATTGCCGCCCTGGAGGACAAGATCGTCCAGCAAGCGGTACGTCTGGTCCTGGAATGCATCTACGAGCAGGACTTTCTGGGTTTCAGCTACGGTTTTCGTCTGGGACGAAGCCAGCACGACGCCTTGGACGCACTGTACGTAGGGATCATGCAGCGGAAAGTGAACTGGATAATCGATGCGGACATTCGCGGCTTCTTCGACAACATCAGCCACGAGTGGCTGATGAAGTTCTTGGAGCATCGCATCGCCGACCGTCGGATGCTGCGGCTGCTGAAGAAATGGCTCAGAGCGGGAGTGTCCGAGGACGGTGAATGGTCTCCCACGAAAGTGGGCACGCCGCAAGGGGCGGTGATTTCACCCCTCTATGCGAACGTGTTCCTGCACTACGTGTTGGACCTCTGGATCGATGACTGGCGCAAGAGCCACGCGCGCGGTGAAGTCATCGTCGTGCGCTACGCCGACGACTTTGTGATCGGATTCCGCGAGGAGTCCGATGCCCGTCGATGTCTGGCGGATTTGAAGGACCGGTGTACTAAGTTCAACTTGGAACTGCATC
>CAZWGW010001223.1:0-1598 GCA_964633565.1 uncultured Planctomycetaceae bacterium | reverse complement strand
CGCGCAGCACCCGCGCATTCGCATCGAGCAGTCGTCCTGTGGTATCGGTGAGATACATCAGATCTGGACTCGCATCAAAGAGCGAGCGATAGCGTGTCTCACTGTGTTGTCGTTGTTCTTCCGCCTGTTTCTGCTCGGTGACATCGAGCATCACGCCGATCACACTCGTCGGTGTGCCCTGTGCATCGCGGTCGGCGGCGGTGACGACTTCATCATGGACCCACACCACGCGCCCATCCCGTGCGCGCAGCCGATAGTCGGCCCGAAACGGCGTGTTGTCAGCCAGACTGGCTCGCATGGTGGCGAACACCCGCTCACGATCGTCGGGATGCAACTGCTGCCGCCACAACTCGGGATTTGCGAGCCAGTCGTCCGGCGTAAATCCTAACAGCTGGTGAATCCGCGGGTTGATATAGCGCGTCCGCGCTTGCCCATCACGGTCGGCAATGTAGATCACCGCCGGGACGCGTTCGACGAGGGTGCGGTAGCGCCGCGCGGCCTCGCGGAGCGCGGCTTCCATCCGCCGCCGTTAGGTCAGATCCCGAAACATACCTTGATAGCCGATGACTTTTCCGCGGGCGTTTCGCACCGCCCGTGTACGGGCTTCGGTTTCAATGATCCTGCCGTCCGCGTGGAGCAATTGGGCCACAAAGAGGGAGGACTCTGGTTTGTGACCCGTGAGAAACTGCTGACTGCGCAGGGTGGTCTCCGCGACCGTCTGCTCCGTGGCGACGGTCCGGACATGTGCCCCGCGTAACTCCTGCCGGGTCCGGCCGACCAAGCGCTCCGCCGCGCCGTTGACCGCCCAGATATGACCATCCAAGGAAAACAGCGCACAGGCATCATTGGCGTTCTCAAAGAAATCGCGTAGCAGGCGCTCAGACTCCCCAGTGGAGACCTGCTGCCGTGCTGCATACGTGCGGCGTTTCACTGTTGGTGCGCTGCGTCCTGTGCGTCGTGTGGCGACTGTCCGTGCCATCGTCTCTCCCTTCGTGGTCCGCTGCGCGCGGGCCTGGATCCGTGTTCCCGCTGCCCCTGGACCAGAATGACGCCGAGTTCCCAGCGGACGTCATGGTGCCAAAAAGTTGCGGATTCTCTTCGTTTGGTTGGCAGATTATCGAAAGTACGCATTTTAGCAGTTTTTCCTCTTGACTCAATCATTGAAATTCACTATGGGCCTACATTGAGTTCGCAAATAGGACCCAGAGCGGCACGTGATTGGGACATCGAGGGCATGGGGATCGGTGCCCAGCCACTGCCAGAGTGACCTCCAGCGGGTAACGCTGCCACTACCTCAGTACTTGTAAACCGGTGCACGACTGTTTGTTCGTGTATCCAAAGGAGGGACAACCCATGACGACTCCATACCCACGTCTGCGGCGACGCACGCGACACCTCACTCCCTGTGCATCAGGAACAGAGGCTGCTGCTGGTGACGACCTGGGCGCACTGCGGCACCCGCAGTCGGACGCGCAGGCCGACGGAGACGAGAGCGGAGACGTTCCCGAGGCTGTCCGTCACGATGCAGCCGAGGTGGCGCCTGCCGACGCTGATGCGCTACAGCACGATTTGCACGTGGTCGAGACGTACTCCCGCCT
>CAZWGW010001222.1:0-1598 GCA_964633565.1 uncultured Planctomycetaceae bacterium | reverse complement strand
CATCCCAACTGCCGAAGCCGCCGAAGCCCTGCATAATCAGATGGTCGGGCGCTGCGAGTTGCGTGCGAAAGATGCCGGTGCCGTGCCGCTTGAACTGGGCGCCCACCAGTTCCACGTATTTGTCCGAGTTGAGGAAGCAGTAGGATGCGCAGTGCAGCGGGATAAAGCCGTGGCCGGCCGCGACGTAGTCGAGCAGCGCCTGCTCCTGCGCGGGGGAGATCCGCTCCGTGTTGGCGTAGATAATCAGGCCGTCGAACTGGTTCAGCGTTTCCAGTGTGAGGGCGCCGACATCGTCTGTGTATTTGACGTTGATTCCGCGCTCGGCAAGCACCGGAATCAGTTGCGCGGCCCGGTCGCCCGGGCGGTGGTGGCCGTTATCGCCCAGAAACAGCAGCGACAAGCCGTCCCGCTCTGCCGAGTGGAGATTGGCGCAAGCCATCAGGAATCCGGCGGCAGCGGTGAGGTATCGCATGGTCGTCGTTATGAGCTGTGTTGGAAAAGTGGAGATGTTCGCCCTGGATTGTGATCGACAGAAGCCGGAATCGCCACCGTTTGCAGGGTCATTTCAGGCAAGTATGATCCAAATCGATCTGATCGTCCGTCAATGAGGAAAGACTCGCGATGATGCTCACTGAAGAGGGTTGTCTGGCGCGGCGCAGGCGGCTGTGGGAGGCGCTCCCCGAAAGCGTCGAATGGGTTCTCGTGGCCGACCCGCGGCACGTGCAGTATCTGGCGAACTTCTGGGTGCAGCCGCTCAGTTTCTCCGGCGGGGAGCGGGGCTTGCTGCTGCTCGATCGAGGAGGCCGTTCCACGCTGCTCGCCGACAACTTTACCGTTCGATCTGCCGTCCATGCGCCATACGTCGATCGCGAGGTGATCGATCCGTGGTACGACCACAAGCATTCGGCCGTCAATCGGGACCACGCCCTGCTCCGCGCGCTGCAGAAAGTGGCCGGCGAACTGCACGGCCGGACCGGTCTGGTCGAGTCGGAGTGGCTGCCTCTGGCCGCCTGGTCCGTGCTCGGCGTCGAGCACGAGTCGTTTTCGCTCAGCACCGATCCCCACAACAAAACGAACGGCAGTGGCGCGCTGGACGTGGGGACCATATTGCGCGAATTGCGACGCCGGAAGGAGCCGGACGAGATCGAGCTGCTGCGCGTCTGCATGCGGGCCGGTGAGGCGGGCCAGGCACGGCTGCGCGAAGTGCTGCGGCCCGGCGCGACAGAACTGGAAATGTACTGCGAGGTGCAGCACGCGGCGCTCATGGCTGCGGGCCGCCCTGGTCTGGTGTATGGCGATTTCCGGGCAACGACTCCGCAAACGCCGAAAGTCGGCGGCCTCCCCAGCGACCACACACTGCAGCACGGGGACCTGTTCATCCTCGACTACTCGATCGTCCTTGACGGCTATCGCGGCGACTTCACGAACACGCTCTGCGTCGGCACGCCGACGGACGAGCAGGTGATGCTTTTTGACCTCTGTGAAGCCGGCATGCGCGGCGGCGAGGCCGTGCTCAAGGGGGGCGCGGCCGCACGCGACGTCCACGCGGCGGTCTTCAAGCCGTACGCTGACGCCGGTTACGAATCGGCCTTTACCCA
>CAZWGW010001221.1:0-1601 GCA_964633565.1 uncultured Planctomycetaceae bacterium | reverse complement strand
GGGTCGATCTGCCGCACAACAGCGCCGACGTCCGCGTCGACGTTCCCGGCAGATCGCCCCCAGTGAAGTGGAACGTCCCACTCTGCTGGGGGCGGACCGCGGAAGTCGTCTTTCGAGTATTCTGCGCAAACCCTCCGCAGTCCCACCCCAGCCACGCGCCGCGTTCACTTGCTGCGTTCACTGCGTTTGGTCGAGTGTCCGCAGCTTGATGTTCTTGTACCAGCAGTCCGACCCGTGGTCCTGCAGGCCGAGGTAGCCGCGGCGCGGGTGGTCCTTGTACGCCACGTCGAACTTGTGGTCCGAGTCATCCGGACGCTTGTTCTTCTCCGTCCACTCGTCGAGGTCCATCCGGGTCACCTGCTCGCCGTTGAGCTTCACTTCGATCCGATTGTCGTTGCAGGTGATCACCATGTGGTTCCACTCCCCGGCCGGCTTCATGGCGTTCTTCGAAGGTTTGACCAGATCGTAAATCGCCCCGGTGTCGTGGTAGCCCGCCTCCCGCGTGTCGTCGATCGCAATTTCGATCCCGTTGAACCCCACGTCCTTCCCGGGGCGCGGCGTCAGGGGCCAGGTGCGGATGAAGATGCCGCTGTTGCATTTGGGGCTCAGCCTGAAGTCGAGCGCCAGTTCGAAATCGTCGAGCGGCTTCTCGCAGACGAGCATGTAGTTGCAGGGGTGCGGATTGAGGCTTCCGTCCTGGACGTGCGACGCGGGGAGCGTCTCCTCTTTGATCGTCATCCAGCCCGTGGTGGTTTTGCCGTCGAACAGGAGCTGCCAGCCGGCCTGTTTTTCCTGGTCGGTGAGCGTGTTGTCGGCGGCGCGGGCTGAAAACGCGGCTGCCGACAGGAACAAAACGACGCAGGCACTGCGATACATGAGGCAGCCTCGTGGTGGTGTCGTGGCTAAAGCGTCCATCCCTTCCGATACTCCGTCCGAATGTACCGTTCCAATTCCGGCGCGTTCGTCACGCGCAGGTTCGCGCTGTCCCACTCCAGCCGCTTCCCCGGAGCGTAGAGTGACAGCACGCCCAGCAGTGCCGTCTCCGTCATCGGGCCGGCGTAATCGAAGTTCGAGACCGGCTTTGGCCCCCCCTTGCAGGCGGCCACCCATTCCTCGTAATGGCCGGGAGAGCGCTCCATCGTTTTTGGCACCTTCGCCGCCTGTTCGTGCAGCTCGCGCGGCAGGAGTTGCGGCACGCCGCCGTGCGAACTGTGATACATTTTCCCTTTGCTGCCGACATACAGCACGCCGTTGTCAGGCAGCCGCTGATCGGGAGGCAATTCGGCCGGCGCAGGGGGCATCAGGCCGCCGTCGTACCACGTCATGCGGACCGGCGGCAATTTGCCACGCGCCGGGAACTCATAGTAGATCATCGCCGCGACGGGGTACGTCTCCAGGTTCGGCGCGTTGCCGTCGAGGAACGAACCGTCGAGTGTCGTCCGTGATTCGACTGTTGTCGGCGCACCGAGGTTCAGCGCCCACACGGGATGATCGATGATGTGGCAGCCCATGTCGCCCAGCGCGCCGGTGCCAAAATCCCACCAGCCGCGCCACGCCACGGGGCAGTACGCCGGGTGATACGGCCGCTCGCGGATCGGGCC
>CAZWGW010001220.1:0-1603 GCA_964633565.1 uncultured Planctomycetaceae bacterium | reverse complement strand
CGGGAGGCACGATCCCCCGAAGGCGAACCCGGGCCGCAGATACGCCGGCGAAATGTTCAGGTGATGATCGCGGCACACGATCTCCATCACCTTGCGGCCGTCGGTCTCGAGGGCCTGGGCCAGCGTGCCGATTTCATTGGCGAATACTACCTTGAGGGCGTGAAACGCGTTGCACGCGTATTTGACAAGCGCCGCAGTGCGGGTATCCGTGAGGATCGGATCCGCCTTAACCTGCTGATACAGGGCGCAGACGCGCTCGGCGACCGACTCGTCATCCGCGCCGACGAGCACAAACGGAGGGCGGTCGTAGTCGCGAATGGCGGTCGTTTCGCGCAGGAACTCCGGGTTGTTGCACAGGTGAATCCGTCCACCGAGCTTGGTTCGTCCGCCGCGCAAACTGCACGCCGATTGCTCCAGCACCGGCACCAGCAGTTCCTCCAGCACTCCGGGAAGCAGTGTGGAACGCACAACGACGATGTACTCGTGCTTCGTCGTGGCCAGCACGTCGCCAATCTGTCGAACGACGTTCTCAACAGCCCGGGTTTCCACGCTTCCGTCCAGAGCCGATGGCGTCCCAACGGCAATGAGCGCCATGTCCGTCTGCGTGACGGCTTCCTGAATACTGGTCGTCGCGCGCAGCCGGCCGGACTGAACACCTTGTTCCAGGAGCGTTTCCAGCCCCGGCTCGGCGACCGGCGCGCTCCCCGACATCACCATCGAGACCTTCTCTTCGCTGATGTCGACTCCGATGACGTCGTGACCGTCGCGGCTGAGACAGCCCGCCGTCACGCAACCGACGTAACCAAGACCAAAAACTGCCACGCGTGCCAAGGGAATGACCTTTCGTATCAGGGAATGCCGGCAATCAACCGCGGCCCGATCCGACGCGACGCCCACAAGGGCAGCTTCTGCCACAACCGCGTCCCCCGGCCGAACTTCTCCTGCGGAGGTTCGGCCGCCCGGGCCGCGGCCTCGCTGTTCCGGCTGAGGAAATACCAGTGCAACGGGACCTCTTCCGCACCCCACTGCTTCTTGAAATGATGCTGCCCCGAGCCGAGCGTGCTCCGTCCGAAGTGAAATGTCTCATGGCCGGCCTGGCACGCATCCGACAGGACCCGCCAGTACATGAGATGATTCACGCACAACTCGTTGTACTCCTTCAGGCTCGACGCCCAGGGGATCTCCAGCGTCGTCCCGTTGGTCATCGTCAGCCCCGCTCCGACGGTCTTCTGCCCGAGGCGAACAGCGTAGACAGTCACGTCGGCAGGGAAGGCCTCTGCAACTGCGGCGAACAACCGCCGGCTGTGCGACGGGCTCCCCAGGTCGCGCATGTTCTCAGAGTACACCCGGAAAAAGTCCGGCAGCAACTCCGTTCCTCCCGCCGTGACCTGCAATCCGTTTTTTTCCGCTTTGCGGACCTGGTTGCGGACCTTGGGCTTGAGCCGGTCCCACAGAGTCCCGGGCGTCGGCTCGAGTCGCATTCGCATCAGCACTTTGTCGGTGCGCACATGCGGCGAGAGCGCACAGTCAGCCAGTTGCCGGATCTGTACCCAATCCGCCCGCAATTGTTCGGCGAGGTCGACCGCCGCCTCTGCCAGCTTCC
>CAZWGW010001219.1:0-1604 GCA_964633565.1 uncultured Planctomycetaceae bacterium | reverse complement strand
CGTAAAACACGGTTTTCTCCAGGCGGAGGAGGCGAGTCGAATGAGCGAGTCCGACGGATCGATTGCCCAGTCGAGTGGACGGCCGCTGGCATCTGACCGCTGGACGCCGTAGCCGGACAACAAGCCATAGGGCTGAGGCGCCCAAACGCCGAGACATCCGAGACTGCGCTCCGCGCGCATCAGCGAGTCGAGCGCGCGCTGCCGCAACGGAACGACCTTCCAGTCAGGGAGCGGACCGAGCGGGCCGAGCGGGCCTGCCGACGCTCCGCCGGCCGCCGGCCGGGTCGCCGGTGGCCGGCTCGGGTCTTCGCCATAGCGATAGAAGAGCGGATCGGTCTCATCGACGGCGACCGGCCGCCACTGCCAGGACATCACCCACGCGCCACGCAGTTGCCCTGCGATTCGCGCTGCGTAGTCGGTCGGAGACAGCGTGGAGCGAATCGGATCGTCCACAACGACTACCGGCCCGCTGAGGCGGCCATTCGTCCCTGGTGACCCTGCCACCGCTGCCACATGCAGCGTCTGTGAATACGGAGTGACCATGCGTGCGAATGCGTACTCGTTCTCCCAGCCGGGGCCCTGCAGGCCCCATGGCTCGACACGCGCGCTGTCGAGCCCCCAGCGACGCAACGCCTCGAGGGCCCAAGCCTGCGCGCGTCGCATGTTGTCGGATCCCGTAAGGCGCGGGCCGATGACGTCCGTGAGGTATCCCGCCAAGCTGTCGACTTGCGAGCGGGTGAGGCCCTCCTCCCGGATCCTGCCGAGCGCGTCGCGGTCTATTATCTCCGACTGTGCGGCAACACGTCCGGTGGATAACACGACGCTGGCTACAACGACACCGCTAAGTGATCGGATCAGGCTGCGCATGCCCAATACAATGCCTCGGGGAAAGCGAATGGTCGAGGAGCCGGCTAACGACCTGCGCTTCTGCTGCGGGGCGTGCCGAAGCCGCCGCAGGTCACGTTCAAAGATATCCCGCGGCGGCTGAGGCGCTCACGCCCCGGCGGCAGCAAGCGCTGCTTAGGTAGCACACCTCACGGACTCAGCGGGAGGAAGCAAACGCAGGTACTCAAGCCCCTCCACTGCCCCTCCCTCGAGCACTTCCCGAACAGCCCGCGAGAGGATCAGAGCGGAGGCGTGGCCAACCGGGCGAAAGATGTGCGCCTCCTGGCAACGAGCCGGATCGAGGCATAGGGGGTACATGCCCGCCTCGAGCACGACGCCTGGTGGCGCCACTCCACTGGGGTTTCCGGAGCGCACACGGTCGATGCAATCCAGATGGGTCAGAACATGCATCAGGTAATAGGCGCCGGAAGCATCGGGGACGTCGACGGGCAGAAACTGGAGGTCTTGGTATGTCACCGACCGGAGGAGGTCGACGGCCCGTGTCGAGAGGACGGGAATCATTCCAATCGACCAGATCCAGTCGCTTGGGATCCACGGCCCTGGCGCACGCCGACGATAGCGCAATGGAGTCGGGCCGGCGAAGGGGACGGGCTCCATAAATGCCGCGTGTTCAGGAACCGGGGCCTGATGTGCGTCGACCAACTCCGCGGGACAGGCCGGCGGCCCGTTGGAGGCAAGCGTCGCGAGAAAGTACTCCA
>CAZWGW010001218.1:0-1604 GCA_964633565.1 uncultured Planctomycetaceae bacterium | reverse complement strand
GCGCTCACCACTGAGAGCACCGCGAGTTTTTCTGTCGTCGTAACCATTTGTCGCGTATAGTAGTTGCGTGATTCGATTCTCGGCCTCCGGAGCCGAAGGTTGCAGGTTCGAATCCTGCCGGGGATAGTTCTCTCAGCGACAGAATGACTTGCGTCGAGCTCGCTCGACACGAGTTTTCTTATTGCGCTCCGACGTGATGGACGACGAATTTTCTTCTTTGCCGATCATCGACGTTGCGCCGCTGGCGGCAGACGGCGCCGGGAAGCAGCAAGTCGCCGCCCGGATCAACGCGGCATGTCGGCAGAGCGGGTTCTTTTATGTCATCGGCCACGGCATCGACGCGGGCCGGCAATCCGACCTGCAACGACTCGCTCGCGAGTTTTTTGTACGCCCGGCCGCGGAGAAGATGCAGATCGAGATGAGTCGCGGCGGGAAGGCGTGGCGCGGGTATTTTCGGGTCGGCGATGAACTGACGTCCGGCCGCCCCGATCAGAAAGAGGGGTTGTACTTCGGTCAGGAACTCTCGACAGAACACCCGCTCGTGCAGGCCGGCACTCCGCTGCATGGGCCGAACCTGTTTCCTGCAGTTCCCGCCGAATTGCGGTCAATCGTTCTCGACTACATGGCGGCGCTGACGGAGTTGGGACACCGATTGCTGGTCGGCATCGCCCTGGGCCTGGGGTTGCCCGAAAGCTACTTCGCCGACCACGGAACACGCGACCCGCTGACACTGTTTCGGATCTTCAACTACCCGCCGCCGGCGTCACCGGGACTCTGGGGCGTCGGCGAGCACACAGACTACGGTTTGCTGACGATGCTGTTGCAGGATGATGTGGGGGGCCTGGAGGTCAGGTCGAAGTCGGGCTGGGTATCGGCGCCTCCGCTGCCTGGCTCCTTTGTCTGCAACATCGGCGACATGCTCGACCGGATGACGCGCGGCGTCTATCGTTCTACGCCGCATCGGGTGCGCAACGTATCGGGTCGTGACCGCATGTCGTTCCCGTTCTTCTTCGACCCCAATTTCTTCGCCGATGCGCGGCCGATCGATCTTCCCTCGGGCGAAATCGCTCCCGACGATCGCGGCAGCCGCTGGGATCAGTCGAGCGTGCATATCTTTCAGGGCACGTACGGCGATTACGTCCTGGGGAAGGTCGGGAAAGTGTTTCCGGGATTGAAAGCGAAAGTGCTCTGACGTTTCCGGTCGGCCCGTGAAAGGGACATTCGGAGTCGGGATTGAGTACGGTTCGAGTTTGGATTGGGGAACGGGGGAACGGGTGCTGGCCGTGGGGCAAGGGTTTTGTCTGTACGGTTGCGATACGGTGAAACGTGCGGTTTTCGCAGGCACATTCGGCAGCGACGACAAGGGTTCAAGCGTATGCGGGAATTTTGAGTTTTCGATTTTGGAATTTGGATTTGTGGGCAGGGACGTCGTGCGTGCGTGGGCAAGATGACCAAGGCGCCAGGTTTTCACGTCATAGAGGGGGCGCGGATCTTGCCGCATTGTTGCTGCAAAGTTGAGAGTGGAGAGTCGTCCGTGGTCCATTGTCCGTCGTCTGTGGGCGACATGCGACCTCCGTCCTCCGGTCACTGAATTGCCGCCGTTG
>CAZWGW010001217.1:0-1612 GCA_964633565.1 uncultured Planctomycetaceae bacterium | reverse complement strand
TGGGGAATGAGTGGTTCCCAGCCGATCTTGTGGGCGAGTTTCGCCACGCGTTCGGCGTTCTGGAGTTGGTGCCGCCGGTGGTCGACATCGCCCTGATTGCGACTGAGCGCCTCATGCACGGCTCCGGCACACGAGAACAGCGGCAGGACGTTAACCGTCTCGGTGTGGCCGTCTACCGCGTCGTGCTCCAATTGCTGTGTGAACCGCAGCAGCGGATCGTCGATGTCGCCGTCAGCCAGGCAATCGGCCGACACCCTCTCGTGTTTCCGAGACCGTCTGCCGATGAATGCCACCCCCAGCGGCTGGTACGCTCGCAACCATTTATGGCAGCCGGCGACGTACACATCGCAATGCGTGATGTCACCGGCGGTCCACGTGTGACAGAAGTCCTGGGCGCCGTCGGCGACGACCATTCGGATGCGGCTCTGCAGTTCGATCCGCCGCACAATCTCCGCGATGGGGAGACGGACTCCGTCGTGGCTGACCGCCGTGAGATACAGGCCGTCGCACTGATGTCGACGGAATGCGGCGGCGAGTTCGTCGACGATACTGACGCCGGACACTGCGTGCTGCAGAATCGCGTCGCGGACGCAGACGACCTCAAGTTGCCGCCCGGTGCGAACGCATTCGGCGTCCAGCATCGCGCGGTATGCCGGCCAATCCAGGTCCGTCGTCAACACGCGTTCGCAGCACGTGAACAACTGCCATACGGCCATCCGCATCAGGAAATTCGAGCGGCTGGCGAGATAGACGGGTTGGTCTGGAGCCGTGCCCGCGAGTTGACGCAGTTGCCGCTTCAGTCCGGCGACGCCGGTCCAACATGACAGTGTGTTGAAGCGTCGCTGGAGGGGAGACGGCAGGGCCGAAATGCCCGTGCGGAGGAATTCAATACCGTACAGCGGCAAGCCCACTTCGCCAGCCAACCCGGCGAAGTCCCGCACAACCCGGCGAGCCTTCGCACACATCTGACCCAGCCGGGCTGTATCGAGATACAGCACACCGGGAGCCAAGGGCACCCCTCAAGGAGGATCTGTCCGATCCTATCGCTCGGGGAGGGTCTGATCCAGTAGCTTTTCGTACGGAATTGCAAACAGCCGCAGCCGCTCCCAGCGGTCGCACGCGAGGCGCATTGACGACTGGTCAAACGACAAGACGAACTGCACGGTCCGCGAGTCGTTATCCAGTTCCTGCTCGCCAGTCGCCCGCCCACCGTAGATGCCCAAGTCGCGCAGCAGGTCCGGCTCGCTCACCAGGTCCGACTCCCGGACCAGTGAGACGGCAATCCCCCGGTAATGCTGGTCCTCGATCCAGCTCCGGATCTGGTTCAGCGGCAGCCGCACCGCAGGCGGCCAGAGGTTCCAGCCCAGGATGAGAATGCGCTCGATGCGGACCCCCCGACTGATGAGTTCAAAGTTCAGGTTCATGCTCTGCTGGCCGGGGACATCTTGCCAATAGTCCTTGGTTTTGACCCAGGAGACGGACCGATATTCGGTGACGGAGTGGTCGGACAGCGCCTTCTCGTAGGCCGCCCGCCAGGTCTCGGTGCTGGGGAACGTGACTCGACCATTCGCCAACCTGCGCAGGTCGTCGATGATCGTGGCCGTCTTGGAGA
>CAZWGW010001216.1:0-1614 GCA_964633565.1 uncultured Planctomycetaceae bacterium | reverse complement strand
GTTGACCGGCTGGATGGTGCGGCCGTCGCGCAATCGCGCACAGAGCAGCGCGATCCGGCACGTCGCCAGGACAAGCACCTGGAATGCGAAAGCCGTTGATGGCCCGCATCACTTGCCGGAGCGGATCTCCAGTCGATCGGCCGCACGGGCAGCCGCGTAATATGCCTCCACCTTTTCAAACTGCGGCTCATCGCTTCCGATCATCAGCGGCCGCGGCGCGAGCAATCCCAGCAGATCCGGGACGTCTCCCACGCGCAACACGTTGAGAAACTGGGGCGCCGCCGCATCACCGTGAGTTACAGGAGGCTCATGCGCATTGATGCCGGCGATCTCCGGCGCCCAGAGTGCCGCGTAGGCTGCCAGGATTGCCGCCGCTCCGTTCCCCGCCACGTGAACTGGAGCTTCAGAATGCAACTTGCCGAGCCGCCGCGCGACGGAAACCACGTCCAGCACGCGCCCCGTGTCAACGGTCCGTCCCAGCAGGACATGCGCCCGCTCGACGTAGTTCGGCGGGTTCCTGCGGGTCCACCGCGTCTCGCCAATGCCGCGCGGCCGAAGGCGGTAGATCACGTCGCCCGGATCGCGATATCGGTCAAGCCAGCGTTGCTCCCTGTCGTCGATGTCCATCTGCACGACAAGCAGCACACGTTTCGGGGCTTCGCCATCTGCCGGTTCGGCGATCCGTTCCAGCGGCAGGGCGATCCCTGACTCGGTCTCGACCTGCATTTCGGTGTCTGAGTCGTGCGCCAGTACCCACGCGGGTGCCATCTGCTCTGGAAAACTGCGGAACACCATGTCGCGCAGTTTGTCGCGCAGCGACGCCTGCCACATCGGGAACTCGTCGGCAGAAGGGACGGCCAGCTCGGCGAGTGGGACGAAATGCTGGTCGATCGTCGTGTTGAGTTCGTCCGCCGGAATGTCCGCATCCGTCGGAAACACGCGCAACCGCTCAGGTTCGATCGGATGGACCGCCGGTTGGCCGCGCGTCTCCTGGACCAGGTCGATTTCGCTGTCGGTGACGGGCCGCGCGTCCCCCTTGAGGTGCATGTTGATGAAACGGTAGACCGACTGGCGGATGTCCTGCCGGTAATCGTGTCCGCCGACGCTGACGACGGCGTCGACCTGGTCCCCGGCCCCGTGCAGGCTGTACAGCCTTTCAAGCTGGCTGATAATCCGCTCGTTGGCGTCCATCGGAAAGATTGCGTCGCGGTCGCTGTTGACGAACAGCAGAGGTCGAGGAGCGATCAGTCCGGCGATTCGCGTCCACGGCCACTCATACGCGTTGTGCAGGAACATGCAATCGCAATGGCCGTTGATGACTCGGTTGCTGACGTAGGACGGCAGGTCGGCCATCCCGCTGACCGGCACGGCGACCGCGACCCGCTCGTCGGCGGCCGCGACCCAGAACGTGGCCGCCCCGCCGCCGCTGATACCGGTGACCGCAATCCGGTCGGGGTCGACGTCGGCGCGGCTGACGAGGTAGTCGATGCCGCGCACCCCGTTCCAGCACTCGACGCCGGCCGGGGTGTAGCCGCGGGAGTGCCACCACCACCGCTCCTCGCGATACGTACCATGATGAATCGCCGCGATTTCGCCGAGTTGCAGCGTGTCGAC
>CAZWGW010001215.1:0-1617 GCA_964633565.1 uncultured Planctomycetaceae bacterium | reverse complement strand
GAACGAAAGCGTGACAGGAGCGTGACCATTGCGTGACTGTTGGTTGGCCCACGACCACAGCCGGACAAGCCTTCCAACGACATCAAATACATTCAATCCGGTCATTTCGGAGATTATCGAAACAGACGGGTCATCGTGAAGATCGCACCGGATCGGAATCCAGTCTCCGGCCATCACGGCCTCCGTGCCTAAGCGATCGGTCGTAGGTCTTGCGGTCGCAGAGTTGATATGGCTATCAGCGTGCGACGCAGACAAGACCCACGACGAATCGCGGAACATACAAGGTGAAGCTGATAGCCATATTTGCCAGCCGTCACTATGAACCGCGTAATCCCCGCGCCGGATGCCCCGCCTGGTAAGGGGAGACATAGAAGGCGCGGGTGGAATCTCAAAAACCGCTCGCCGAAACGATCGTGTCCTCGTACACCTCGATGCCGGCGATCTTCGCCTTGTCGCCAAGCGAACGCACCACGGCTCCGATCTTCTGCTCGTCCACCACCATGTACTCCCTCGGAACGGCGTTCTCGTCAGTCAGTCGCCACTTCCAGACCTTCCGCTGTTTGATGCCGCTCACGGACGGAGCCGCCTTCGGTAACACCACCGGCGGCGCAACGATCGGCTGCCCGATGATCGCCTCTGCTTGCTCAACCTTGCCCGCGTCCTGCAATCGCTTGGCCTCGGCCAGTCGGCGTTCTTCTTCCTGCCGGACAAGTTCGGCCCGCAGCTTCGCTTCCTGCTCCTGCCGGATTCTCTCCTGCTTCGTCGTGTACTCGACCATCTTGATCTTCACAGCCCGCTCGGCGTTCTCCAGCGGCTCGGAATACTTCTTCTTCTCGCTTACCAGCGTCTTGTGCGCCGTGTGCGCGGCCTTGATGGCCGGGTCGAACGTCTCATCCACCAACTTCATCGCGGTCTTGACGTTTCGCAGGAAGTCCGTCGCCACGACGTAAGACTCCTGGGTGTCGATCACGATGTCATTGGCCTGCTGCACGATGGCAGCAGATTTTTCCTCGATCGGCGCTGTCACGATTGCCGTACTCATCTATTCTCCTTCCACGTTCGCAGCGTGAGACACGCCATGAACACGTTGACCCCATGTTCCACATTCAATTCTCGCAGCTTGTAGCTGCCGTCATCCTTCAGGTACACACCGAACCACTTATCTACGTTGCACAGGATCGAATACCCTCCGACCTGAACATCGTGCCACCGGGCGTACGATCCAGTCTTGATATCTACACCGACGGTTTCGACCTCGAACATTCCGAGGCGGTCCGGTGTCCCCGCGAATCCCATGACTGCGTTGGCTCGCGGTATTTCGACCTGTTCAACCGTGAACCCCGCCTCATCCCTGAATCTGCGCCACGCCGCGATGTACCCGGCAATAGCCGGATCAACCGTGGACTCATCAAGTTTGCCGATGTCGTCGAGCGCCGTCGCCTCGGCCACATATGTTCCGCGCGTCGCCGATCCCGGCGTGTAGAAGTCGATCGCCGACCCCATCAGTCCAGCGTCACGGATGATCTGCGTTACGCTCGGCAGCACCCGCTCGCCGACCCGGTATTCGTGCGTCTCGGCGTTGAACAGGTGCAGCTTGCGCAGGTCGACGCCGACGGT
>CAZWGW010001214.1:0-1620 GCA_964633565.1 uncultured Planctomycetaceae bacterium | reverse complement strand
GCGTTCCATCTCGTAGTCCTCGATGCAGTTCGCCTGCCACTCGAGCGCCGCGCGCCATGTAGAAGCGCGCCCGCCGCTGCGATCGCGGCGCGGCGACTGCTCGTTCTTTGTCTGGCGGCCTGTCTGTGGTCGCCCGGTTGTGTCTTTCAACGCAAGGCCGTCCCACTCCCGTCACCCGTGCGGCGCGTGGACGGGTTCAACCCGTTTCAGTTCCGCCGTCTGGCGATCCTCGTCCCGCAGAACCGAACTGAATTCGCCGAAGCCGGCGGCATCGTACGCGACTCCCTGGCGGCCGAACTGCAGGGGACGGGCCGCTTTGAAGTCCTCTCCCCGCTCGGACTGCCGTCGCAGGCGGCGTGCAGCACCTCGCCGATCGACGACCCCGCCGTGCTGGCAACGGTCATGGAGCGATACCACCCGGACGCAATCGTGCTCTGCACGGTCACCGAGTTCCGTCCCTATGCTCCAATGCGGCTCGGGTTGTCGCTGCGCGTGATCAGCGCGATCGACGCCACGACGCTGGCCGCGGTGGATTCGTCCTGGGAGTCGCCGCTGAACGATGATGAGGGACGCCCCAGCGGGAACCCCGTGTTGAGTGACCTCCCCTACGCGCCACCGGAGCTGGCGCTCTACGCGCACAGTCCGCGGGAATTCGTCCGAGCGGTCGCGCGCGAGATTGCGGTCGGCCTCGCTGTGGCCCCGCCCATGCTTCCGCCGCCGGCCGTCGATGTCTCCCGTCCCGATGCGCCGCCGGCCCTTCCGGCACCTCTCGTGACTCCGCCGGCCCCTGTTACCGAATCAGGTTTGTCAACTCCTCCAGCATCTCACTTGTTACCGTGATCGTGCGGGCATTGGCCGAGAAGCCCCGCTGCGCCACGATCAGCCGCGTAAACTCCTGCGCAATATCGACGTTGGACGATTCCAGTTGCCCGCCGCGGATCAGGCCCCGGTCTCCCGCGCCGGCAGTCCCCACCTGCACGGGGCCGCTGGCGAGTGAACCAAGGAAGTAGTTGTCGCCCTGTGCCAGCAGTCCGTCCGGGTTGCGGAACGACGCGATCGCCAGTTGCGCCAGGGGGAACGTGCGGCCGTTCGTTGCGACGCCGTCGATGACGCCATCGCCGCGCACCCGCACCGACACGAGCGAACCGGCGGGATAGCCGTCCTGTTCCGACACGAGGTTGGCCTCGGTCGCCAGTTCGGTGAGTCCATCGTAGCTCCCGCTCGTGCCGAACGAGAGCGCCACCGTCTGATCAGTGCTGCTGCCGGGGAACTGGAACGTAAACGCCGGGTCCCCCGCCCCCGTGCCGTCGACTCGCAGAAACGAGCCGTCGTCATTGAACCGGATCTGCTGCACGCTGCCGTCGACGATCGTGCCGTCGCCGGGGGCGAGCGAGGCGTCAATGTTCCAGGTGCCGTCGGCCTGCTTGCTGTAGGTCAGGCTCACCGCGTGCGGCCCGCCGCGCGAATCAAATACCTCCAGGGTGCTGTTGAACGTATCGCCGGCCTCTCCGGTTGTGCCGACGATGGCGGGGTTCGATGTGAAGTCGGACCCTCCCGTGTTCCCCGCGGTGTCATTGAGGACGAGGCTCAACTGTGACGCACCGGGAGTCGCCGATGTGA
>CAZWGW010001213.1:0-1621 GCA_964633565.1 uncultured Planctomycetaceae bacterium | reverse complement strand
TTTGACGCCCGAATTCTACGCGAATTCGGCTACGTCAGGTCCGAAAGCGCAACATCAAAACCTGCGGCAGCGGGTTAAGCGAACGGCGGGAATACTGCGCATCTCAAGCGCATCTGGCTGGTATGCCGCTCATCTATCGCCTTCTTGCCGACCTGACGGTCATCGTGCACGGCGCCTACGTGCTGTTCGTCATCTTCGGGCTGCTGGCAGTCCTCCTCGGCTACTTGCGGCACTGGTCCTGGATTCGCAATCTCTGGTTCCGCGTCATTCATCTGCTGATGATCCTGGTCGTCGTCCTGGAGGCACAGTTCGGCATCACCTGTCCGCTCACCATCTGGGAACAGCAGCTGCGGCGGCTGGCCGGTCAGGAATCGTATCGCGGCGACTTCATCGCCAACCTGGTGCACGACCTGCTGTTCTTTGACGCGGAGCCGTGGGTGTTCACCTTGTGTTACACGCTGTTCGGCCTGCTGGTGGCAGCCACGTTCTGGCTCGCGCCGCCGCGCTGGCGGGCGCGCCCCGGCTCGAACGGTTCGTAGTGCCCGGATTCATCGGGTCCGTGCGGTAATTCGGCCCTCAATCGCAGCCCAAGACCATCGCTGCAAGCCCGATGCCACTATCCCAGGCGCAGCATCTCCGCCGCACACAGTTCCTCACGGCACAGCGCTTCCAGCCCTCGATCGGCGATCAGCCACACGTACCGCGCGTGCACCCGGCGGCAGGCCCGTGACAGCCCCTCCTGCAACCGCAGCAGCCGCTCCTTGTAGGCCGCGATCGCCTTGCGATTGACGAGCATGTCGGTCTGCCCGCCCCCTTCGATATCGATCACGCGCCGGCCCCCCAATTCTGTTGGATCAGCCTCCCACCCGGTCACAAGCTGTACGATCCACAGCGCACTCGCGCCGGCCGCCAGCCGCCGCAGCAGCGGGTCCGGATCGTGCGGGAACAGAAAGTCGCTGATGACAATCCGCACGGCCTGCGGCTTGAGCGGGACCGCGCTCTCCGCCAGCAGTTCCGTCAGCGTCGCCACGCCGTCAAAGGGGAATGCCGCCAGCCCGCCGAGCGCTTCGAGGCCCATCGGCCGCAGCGGATGTTCGTTGTTGGCCGGGATCAGCGTCGGCCGGCCGCCGAGGTAGCCGCAGAGTTGTGCGAACACACTGGCGAGTTGCTTGGCCACACGCTCCTTCGCCCCGTCCCCGGTGGTCATCGATCTGCTGGCGTCGAGCAGGATTTCAGTCCGCGGGCTGATCTCTTCACGATACAGCCGCACCATCAGCGCGTCGCTGCGGGCATACGCCGCCCAGTCCAGATGCCGGATGTCGTCGCCCGGCAGATACTCCCGGTACTCCTGGAACTCCACCGAACTGCCGGTGCCCCGTCCGAGCAACTCCCCGGAGCGTCCGGCCACCGGCATCCGCGGCAGCCCGAGCTGATACGTGCTGACGACGCGCTGGACTTCGGGATCGTGGCGCACGGGAGGGACGAGGGCGGAGGGTCAAGGGTCGAGGGTCGAGGGAGTGCGCAGCGTCTCGTCTGCGAGGTGCCGGGCGAAGACAGGCGATCTCGTAATGCGTTCCGCGTCGTCGACGATCAGCACGAAATAGAGGTCGGCGTCCACAGA
>CAZWGW010001212.1:0-1629 GCA_964633565.1 uncultured Planctomycetaceae bacterium | reverse complement strand
TGCTTGGTCACCCAGTCAAGTCGCCCGACCAGCGACGCGCGATCGCCATGCAGGCGATACAACACGTCTTCCCACCGCGAGAGGATCTCCTCCGCTTCCTCGTTGGTCTCGTGCAGCCCGTCGACGAACGTCCGACAGGCCGCGCAATACGCCTGCTGGAGTTCCAGCGCCGAAACGGTTCGCCCGTCCCCCCGTCGCACACGCGCGGTCAATGTCGGGTCGCGGTTGAAGACCTTGAGCGCTTTCACGGGGCGAGGCAAGCGCAGAGCCTCAGGGATGGCGCCTGCCTCCAGGGCTTCCAGGACCAGGAGCGTCGTCCCCACTCGCAGGTATTCGGCTTCTTCGCAGAGATTGGAATCGCCGATCGCGACTTGCAGCCGCTGCCGGGGATTCCACAACATGCGAAACCGCAGCAGCAGGCACGGCTTGATGAACTGGCCCAGGCTGAACACCGGGCGGCCGAACAATTCGACCAGCCCCGACACGCAGGAGACGGCGTCGGCCTTGTCTGACAGTTGGAATCGTCCCTGCGCATCAAGGCGGCCGGCACCGGCAAAGATGATCCGCGACACAAGGAACGGGGTCAGTCGACGTTGTAATCGACCGGGAGTAGTGCCTGCGATCAGCACCCAGGTTGCAACGGCGAGCGGAATCACCGCCAGCCTGGCGAACCAGAGCAATGGTGTGGCCGTCCAACCACCGAGCGGCAGGTCCACGCCGTCGATTTCCGACCGCCAGAAGCGACCAACCCAGAAATCGAACGAGTCCTGTCGTGCGTCGACCGGCAATCGGTTGCGACGCATGAGGTAGATGCCCGTCGTGAGCAGCATGCCGATCAGGCACAACACGAGCGGCACCGCCATCAGCATCGCAAACAGCAACGTCGACGGCGCCAGGCAGAGGCAGACCGCGATCCGCCAGAGCCAGATCTCCAGCCCTTGCCTCAGCGCGAATTCGTAGTTCTCCTGCGCGCCGTACGCATGGCCCTTCGCGTCGCGGCAGTTCTTGACCAGTGACAAGCGGTGTTGCCGCGCGGCCCGGCTGAGCAGTTCATCCTGGGCGCGCTGACAGGCGATGAGGTCCCGCGGACTGCGGCATTCCGGCGTGGCGCCTTCCAGCAGGCCGGTGGTGCCTTGCGGCCGCGAGCGTTCGAACCATGCTGCGCCCCCCGTTCCCAGAAACAGCCCGACTTTGCCGCAGGCACCGGTGTCCGCAACAGCCGTGGGAAGCTGGGCCGCAAGAGAGCGGGCAATCGCGTCATACGCGTCACGATGCGAGCGGATCCGATCCGAGGGGGGACGCCGGCGCGGAATCCGCAGCGCGTACTCCGTCTCCATTCCGATCAGTCGCTGAAACAGCTCCATGTTACTCTCCTCCGTCCGGGACCTCCGTCTCTTCCAGATAAAGGTCCGGGCGCTTGAGGCTGTCGGCGCGAATCGACTCGAGAGCGCGATCCAGTGGAACGATTTCCGGCCAGACGGCGGGCGCCGGCACTTCGACTCGCCGCGTCGGGACAGTGATTGAATCAGACATGACGGACTCCCGATCTCAGGTTCCTCTGACAGATTGGACCCGGAACGGGACGAGCCCGTTCGTGGTTTCTTACGCAAACGGGTGCGCGAGGGATGA
>CAZWGW010001211.1:0-1631 GCA_964633565.1 uncultured Planctomycetaceae bacterium | reverse complement strand
TCCCGCGCGCCCGCTCCCTCGAAATTCGCGCCGTCTGGCAGCGGCGCTGGACGTCCATCTTTCGGCCGCTGCGGGGCGCGGAAGGGTATGTCCTGGGGTACGCGGCCGTCCTGATCGCCGGCTGGTATCTGCTGCGGTCACTCGCACGATCGCAGGCGACTGGCGATTTTTGGGGGGCATTCCGGGATTTTCTGGCGGTCGCCGCGATCGGCCTCTTGTGGTCGGTCATTTTGGAATGGCTGCTCCCGCCGCTGTTCGGCCGGTCTCCGTACGGGGTCCGCACGCGCTGGGGCGCGTTTCGGCGGGCGCTGATCGAATGGTGTACGTACAACCGCCTCAACACGCAGGGGGTCGGCGTCCACCGGGGTGCCGTCGGGAATTGCACGGCCCGTCGGTATCTGCTGGTGGGCGTAATCCTCGCCTGGGCCTGCCTCTGGGCCGGAGTGCAGTTGCAATCGGCCGGACTCTCGGCGTACGCCAGCCGCATCCTGGAACCGTTCGTCAATAAGGCTCTGTTAGATGTCTGGCTGCAGCGCCAAGTCAACGACACTGATCCGGCCAGCGCCCCTCCTGCGGAGGACGCGACTGAGCCCTTCACACTGTCGCCGGCCGAACAGGAATTACTCAGTCAGCTCCCGTCAGCCTCCGCCGAGGAATACCTCCGCCAGCGCGAAGCGGCCCACCGCAGTGCGCAGCAGGAGCGTCAGGCTGCCGCCGCCGAAGCCGAGGCGACCGGCCAGCCCGGCAACCTGCTCGTCCAGTTCAGCCAAAAACTTGCCAAGATTGCCGTCGACGTGTTGGTCCCCAGCCTGTGGACGCTGGCCGCGGCGCTCGGGATGCTATTCGGGATGGCCTCCCGCGCGCTGGCTGGCATCGAGGCGTTGCTCGGTGCACAGCCGCGGCAGCGCATCCTCTCCTCCGAAAATTGGGAAATGCTCGTCGAGCGCGTGCGCCATTCGGGCGACCCGATTGAAAAGGAGAGTGTGTTTCTCGGCACCAACGCGCGCGACGACACGCCGGTCCTCGTCCCGCGCAGTGTGTTCGACGAGCACGTGCACGTCCTAGGGGACTCCGGCTCCGGAAAAACCAGCCGCGGCCTGCTGCCGCTGATTACACAACTGATGCGGTTCGGCAACTGTTCGATGGTTGTCATCGACCTCAAGGCGGACGACCAGACATTATTTGAATGCCTGCGGACGGAATCGGAGCGGCTTACGGAGCAGTTCCGTAGCGAACAGCCCCCGCGTCCGCCGTACCCCTTCCGCTGGTTCACGACCGTCATCGGCCGCTCGTCGTTCGCGTTCAATCCGCTGACGCAGAGCGTGATGCCCAAACTCTCCCCCGACCAGCGGACCGACGTCATCACGGCCGCGCTCGGCCTGCAGTACGGCAACGACTACGGCCGCAAGTTCTTCGGCGACTCCAACTACGACGTCCTGAACTACGCGCTCCGCGAATATCCCCACGTCGAAAGCCTCGCCGAACTGGAACTGGTTTTGGCGAGCGCCGACCGGTTCCCGTTGCCCCCCAAGACGCGGGAGGCCGGCACGCACGTCCGCTCTTCGGTGCGCCGCCTGTCCCGCATCAAGGCCCTCAACGCCTGTCCGTCCCTCGGTAGCCCGCAGCCGGTG
>CAZWGW010001210.1:0-1632 GCA_964633565.1 uncultured Planctomycetaceae bacterium | reverse complement strand
CACGAACTGCGGCGGCGGCTGGTGCGGACCGGCGTCGGGCTGGGGGCCGCCCTCGCCGCTGCACATGTTGCGTCATCGACCGCGTCCGCCGGGTCGGCGTCGCTGCAGCCATTGATCGCGGCGACCGCCAAGGCCGCCGTGGCTCACGTCGCCTCGCAGGCTGTGACGGCACTTGTATCCCAGGAAGCCGCGTCACTCGCGGGAAAGGAACTGGCCATGATTGCTGCATCGAAGGTGATGGCGACGGTGGGGCTGTCGAGCGCCGCGGTGGCGCTGGTCCTCGTGGGAATCGGGGCCGCCGGCGTGGGGGATTCGCCGTCGGACGGTGGAGTATCCGGCGCGGCGGCTGTCGTCGCGGGGGACGCGTTTGGATCGGGGACAGACGGCAAAGCCGATGCCCTCTTGCAGGCATCTGCAATTGATGTTGGTGCGCCGGGTGCCGGACAGCAGACATCGGAGCAAGTGGAGATCAAGCTGCTGCGGGAACAGATCGATGAGCTGCAGCGCGCGCTTGATACATCGCGTCAATCTACGCCCCCCGACCTGAAGCCGCGCGATGGGCGCACCGCAATGATTGAGGCCGTGCTTGATGCGACGACGAAGATGGAATTCCCCGCGAATCCGCTCCAGGATGTTGCAGATTACCTGGCGGAGATTCATAAGATTCCGATACTGATCGATGTAGACACGCTCTCCGAGGCCGGGGTGGCACCCGACGTCGAAATCAGCCTCGTCATCCAGGACATTACGCTGCGGAATGCGCTGGGACTTCTTCTCGACAGCATCGGGAGTGTGAAACTTGACTATGTTATCGAACACCAGGTCCTCAAGATCACAACCCGCGAAAAGGCCGATCAGACGCTCGACACGCGGGTCTACAGCCTCCGGGCGCTGGAGAGCTCGGGGTTCGACTCGTACTCAGTGGCGAACGTGATCCGCAAGACGATCGAGCCGGCCAGTTGGGCGCACATCGAGATCGTGCCGGAACAGGGGGCCGCGGGAATGGAAGGCATGATGGGCATGGAGATGGGGATGGCAGGTGGGATGCCAATGGGCGGCATGGGCAGCGGGATGGGGCCCGCAGGCCTGGGCTCTATGCAGATCAACCGGTCGCAGTCGAGTGGCCTGGGGACGATCGAAGCGCTGCCCGGGTGTCTGGTCATCACGCAGTGCCAGCGGGTACATCGTGCGGTGGCGGATTTGTTGGCGCAATTGAAAGCACAGGCGGCGGAAGCGGATGCCGCTGGTCCGGGAGGCGCGGCCGGCGGGTTCGACTCAGGCTTTGGAGCACCACAGCCATCGGGCGGCAATCCGTTCAATCGCCCGCCGGGAGGAGCGGGATCGTCGCCCGGGGCAGCTGGCGGTCCCGGGGGCGCGGCCGTCGCTCCGGGTCCCGCGGCGGCAAGTGATCCCTCAACCGGCAGGCAGGTCCGCGGCACGGTCCGCGTCCAGGGCGAAGTCCCCCCCCGGTCGGCGATTGTCCTTGCAGGCGGCAATGCCCCCGATACAAAGCATCTCACCGACCCGATTCCGGACGAGTCGGTCATTATCGGACCAGAAAGAGGCCTGGCGAACTGCATAGTGTTTCTGGTCAAGCTGGCCGGCGAATTAGTAGTGCCGCCGGTTCCTGAG
>CAZWGW010001209.1:0-1635 GCA_964633565.1 uncultured Planctomycetaceae bacterium | reverse complement strand
CTCGTGCCGAACGCCACCACCGTCAGGCCGATGACCAGCGTCGAAATGCGCAGCAGCAGCGCGAGCCGCGTCGCGCCGCGGACGAGGAGTTCGGCTCCCAGGGACAGGCCGAGGAAGCCGCCGAGAAACAGCCACGCGAGGTTCATGTTGCACCGACAGAATGCGACAAACGGTCCACGATCCCGGTTCAAACGGAGCGGATCCGGGGGGGATCATCGGAATCGGTGCGCATTTGCACAACGGCAGGCTGCGCCCTCCCTTGCGGCGCTGCCCGATTCCAGTACCGTGGAATTGTGAGAGACCGCGGAGGACGAACATGCCAGACTGGCCGGAGTACGCCTGGTGGGGATTCTGGATCTTCGTCGGCATCGCCTGCTACTGGCTGTTGCCGCCGCTCCTCATTCTGGCGACGCAGAAGATGGAGGCGTCTCCCGAGCTTGTGGAATACGACCCCGAGGAGACCCCGCCGCCGCGCTCCGTGGCGCGCTATTTCAAGGAGGAGCGCGAGGGGCTGGAGGGATGCGGATTCCGATGGCTGTCGTCGGTGCTGCTGCCCAACCCCGTGCCGAACGTACGGGCCGTGCTCGAACTCTACGCGCACGATCGAAACAGCGACGCCGCAATGGTGACGGCAATCTTCGGCGTTTCAGACACCGCGCCGCCGATGCAGGCCCGTTACGTCGAGTTCATTGCCCAGTTCCGCGGGCACGACGTGACGATGATCCAGACGAATGACAACCGGGATGTGAGCGCCTTTCCCGACTCGCCGGATGAGCCGACGTTTCGTTTTCCGCATGTGAAAGACGTGCAGAAACTGTATGCGCTGCACCAGGCGCTGGTGGACCGGCACGGGGGCGGAGCTCGAAAATACCTCGCGGTGCTGGACGAGTTTCGCGGCAACGTCGCGGAATATCTGCGGGTGCGCGTGCTCCGGGAGGGCTACGAACGCCAGGTCAGAGGCGGCATGCTGCGATACGACGAGCGCCGTGACTGTTTTGTGCCGACGGTGGCGGGCGCCTACCGCATGACGTGGAAGCTGCTCTGGCCGGTGAAGCCGTTGATCCAGTCGCGATACTGGAACTGGGGGAAACGCCTGGAAAAGGAACTGGGCGTGACAGAGCGGGAGTATTCGTAACGCAACGCCGTCGGCGTGACGAATGACGGTCGAGCGGTCGCGCTTCTAGATGCTGAAGTAGAACTGGATCGAGTCCAGCGCCTGCTCAAACCAGTGCCGCGCGGGGATGCCGGGGATGTCCGCCACGATCAGGCCGAAGAACAGGAAGTAGACGTGGATCAGCTTCATCGGGTTGATCCTTCACGATCGCGAACTGCCGCGAGCGGGCGGGCCTGGGAGTCTGCCGGAATCGGCGCAGGCCATAGGTGAAGCCTAGATCGCGGTGTGCGGCAAGTCGCCAGAATTTTTTGAGATTCTGCAAATTGTCGCGACTTCACCGCCGGAGGCGCGAGTGCTGAAGAAGGTGCCGGATTGTCGTATTCCGTGGCAGAATTGGGACTTGTGGCGGCGCGCTGCGCGCAGTATACAACGTGTGACTTTCAGCCGATTTGCGTTCTTAAAGAGGGGCGGCATCGCCTGACCGCCCGGATGCGACGTCCAACGGAAACGTACGCATGGCC
>CAZWGW010001208.1:0-1636 GCA_964633565.1 uncultured Planctomycetaceae bacterium | reverse complement strand
AGTCGGAAACTGACACCACAGGGCCGCGCGAACGTCTTTGGCTGGACCAATTCACGGTCCGGGCCATCGGCGCGGCGCTGGACAGTGAGCGCAGCCACCAGCCCGTGGGTTATGCACCCTTCATCCCGGAATGGCCAATGGCATCAACGTTCAGGCCGGGGACGCTGCCGCTCGATGGGGCGCAGCCAAAAGACTGCTGATCTCCACTTCCGTGTTTGTTGAGAGTCCGGGGAACTCAGCCAGCGCTCCAGTTCCCGGCGGAAACCCAAGGGGGACTCACGCTGCCTTCCCGCCTCGGAGGGGACTCCGTCCCAGGATCACGCACGGGGCACATTCTTGCACACGGATTCCGGCTGTCAACATCGCGCTCCCCCGGCAGTCCCCTATTTTCACATTGAGTCCATGCGGCATCCTGCGCGGGCGTGGTACACCGTCAACTGGTTCAAGGATTTCGCAAGCACAACTTCAATCGCTGGTTACGGCCGTACGCCGCAATGATCGCTGGCGTGAACAGAGTTGGGATCCGTGCCCGACGATCCTGTACGTTCCTCACTCGGTGGCGATATGATAGAGAACACTGCCGAGCGTTGACTGCCGACGGCTCACAGGCCGTCTCCACTTGACGAGGATTCTTCCCATGCGGATGCAACAATACCTGACCGTGACTGTTCTGGGTGTCGCCCTCAGCGCGACCAGTTCAAACCGTGCCGAAGACAGTGTCGGACCTGACTCACAGGCACTCCAGGCGTCCATCGACCGCGCCGTGGAATTCCTCCGCACGACCCAGGCCGAGGACGGAAGCTGGACCTCCCCCACCCAGCCCGGCATCACCGCCCTGGCGACGGCAGCCCTGCTCAAATCGGGTGTCTCAGCGGATGACCCGACGGCCCGGAAGGCGCTCAAGCATCTGGAGTCGTTCGTCCAGGAGGACGGCGGCGTGTATCACAGGGAGTCGAAGCACAAGAACTATGAAACGTCGATCGCCCTGCTCGCCTTCGACGCCGCCAATGCCGACGGCCGATACACCGACACGATCGTTCGCGCAGCCGAGTTCCTGAAAGGCCTGCAATGGGACGATGGGGAAGGCGTCGACCAGTCGGACGCGGCGTTCGGCGGCGCGGGCTACGGCAGTCACGCGCGGCCGGATCTGTCGAATACGCAGTTCTTTCTCGATGCGCTGCTCGCGGCCGGCGTCTCGCGGGACGATCCGGCTGTGAAGAAGGCCCTGATTTTCGTTTCCCGCTGCCAGAACCTGGAGAGCGAGCACAACACGACCCCCTTTGCCGCGAAAATCGGCGACGGAGGCTTCTATTACACTCCGGCGGCCGGGGGCACCTCTCAGGCCGGCCCGACTCCCAACGGCGGGCTGCGGTCGTACGCCAGCATGACGTATGCGGGCCTGAAGAGCATGATCCACGCCGGCCTGACTCCCGACGACCCGCGCGTTACGGCGGCAACGACCTGGATCCGCCAGTTCTACACGCTCGACGAGAACCCGGGACTGGGTGCGCAGGGGTTGTTCTACTACTACCACACGTTCGCCAAGGCGCTCGATGCGATGGGCGTCGATCAGTTCGAGGATGCCGATGGCGCGAAGCACGACTGGCGCAGGGAACTGGCCGGGCACCTGGCATCG
>CAZWGW010001207.1:0-1637 GCA_964633565.1 uncultured Planctomycetaceae bacterium | reverse complement strand
CTGGATGTCGTCGTGCATTCCGACGGTTTCACTGATCGGCGCGAGCGCCGTCACTCCGCGCGTCTGTGAAAGCCGGTCGGGGTTGTAAAGATGGATGACTTGCCGCGCGCCGTCGGCGTCGCGTGAAGGGTAAATCCGCACGTCGGAAACGCGATCGACGACGCGATCCGTGGCGATGTCTTCCCGTGTGATCCAGTATGCGACGCGGCGCTTGAGGTCGTCGAGTTGCACACCGTAGACCACATTCCGCGTCGTGTTGCGCGGGGTCCGCAGCCGGTGGGCCTCGATCCATTGCAGGCCGCCGTCACGAAGCGGGAGAGCGACCACGTCGCCGTCGACCACGACGTGTTGCAGCGCCAGCCGCTCCATCGCGGCGAACGTCAATTCCCCCTCGGAATGGCACTGGTCAGCGTCGCCGGCCCAGTCCGTCCAGCGGGCTTTCAGCTCGGCGTCAAGCCCGTCGTCGCCGGTCTGCGTGTCGAGCCGGAAACCGTCCTGCACGATGTTGGCCGTGAGACGGCGCACGGCCTGGCCGATGATGGGATCGTTCCGCTGATAGTTCCGCGCCCGCTCCAGCATGTGCAGCAAATGCCGCTCGGTGCGGAAGTGGTAATCCGCCCCCGAGCCGGTCGAGCTGACGCCCTTCAGTCGCGACTGGAATCGCGAGTCCTGGCCGGCGCGGAAGTCCGCCCGCATTTCGTCGTATGCGGCGGCCAGCGAAAAGCGTTTGGTGCGTGCGCGCGGCATGGTCAGTCCCTCAACCCGGAGAAGTCGAGGTGCTTGACTTTGCCGCCGGCACTGGCGCGGTTCGATTGCAGATACCGAATCGCGCGGTCCAGCTCGGCGCGAATGGCCGCGCCGTCGAATGCGGTCGACAGCCCGTCAACCGAAACGCTCACCGGCCGGCGGCGCAGCAGCACGCGACACGCGGTAACGAACGCGGCAGCCTTCGTGGCGGACGAATCCTCCTCGAAGCCCGCGTTGTCGTCGAACGCGGCCCATACTTGGGCGTCGGTGCTGGCGCTGCTGACGGATGCCATGCGATGACTTTACGCACAACATTCGCCGTTGCAATCCGGTTGCCGCTGCCACGGTCCCCGGATTGTCCGGATTTCTCCCGGTCGACCGTGGGGCCACGCTCGCCGGGCGCTACACAGCAAGTTCGACTTCATCCGCGGTCGCGAGCTGCTCGAAAACCCACCGAACGACGTCGGCCTTCGTGACGACGGGCCGGCCGCTGGCGAGCCGGGCATGAGTCTCCACCAGCCCGGCGTGAAGGGCGCGGAGAGATTCCGTCGCCGGTCCCCCGTGCCCCAGGTCGAGATCCAGCCGGCCCGTCTGCGTCGCGACGTAGCCGTGCTGGTCGGCGTCGCCCATCGGCAGCACAAGGCCGACGTTGCGGGTCATGGAATCCGAGTCGGTTTGCAGCTTCTTTCCCTTGGCCATTCGTCAGTCCCTGTCGGTGATGAAAAAACTCCGTCCGTCCGGCATCCACATCCGGACTTTTGGTTTTCGCTCCTGTGGCGTCAGTGGTCGAGCGCGGCGTTTCGTCGGCGCCCACTCTTCCATCGTGACTCCCTCCATCGACGCCGCGGCCGCGCAGCCCGTGAGGCAGTCGAGCCAGTGATTGTCGGGGC
>CAZWGW010001206.1:0-1637 GCA_964633565.1 uncultured Planctomycetaceae bacterium | reverse complement strand
CCGTGTCTCCGGCCGTGAATTCAACGGGCTGGTGCGCTCGGCCTGCTACCAGAAGGGGGAGATGTCGTGCCTGTCGTGCCATGCGCTCCACCAGCCGGACGACGACACACGTGCGGCTTCCGCGTGGGCAGACGACCAGTTACGGGCCGACGCGATCGGGGACGCCGCGTGCACGCAATGCCACGCCGCACAGAGCTACGCGGCACAGTCGCACACGCATCACGCTGACGGCTCGTCCGGCAGCCGCTGTTACAACTGCCATACTCCCCATACGACGTACGGCCTGCTCAAGGCGATCCGCAGTCACACAATCGACAGCCCCGACGCGGCAGTCAGCGTCCGCACCGGTCGGCCGAACGCGTGTAATCTGTGCCATCTCGACCGGACGCTCGACTGGACCGCGCGGCAGCTCGAAGAGTGGTATGAAATCAGCCCCCCGGACCTGACCGACGACCAGCGGACCATCTCCGCCGCGGCCCTGTGGGCCCTGCAGGGGGATGCGGGCCAGCGCGTCCTGTCTGCCTGGCACATGGGCTGGGGCCCGGCCGTCGGAGTATCGGGGAACGGCTGGCTGCCGCCGTATCTGGCGACGCTCCTCGACGATCCGTATCCAGCAGTACGGTTCAATGCTGTGCGGTCGTTGCGCCGCCTCGCCGGATTTGAGGACTTTGATTACGACTACGTCGGCTCGGCCGACGACCGGCGATCGGCAGTGCGTCAGGCACTGCAGATCTGGCAGGGCCAATCGTCGGCCGCAGGCAGCCGCTCGCGTCCGTCGCCGGACCACGTCCTGCTCTTCGCCGACGGAACTCTCCGCCAGGACGTCTTCGACCGGCTGCTGCGGCAGCGGGACGACAAGCCGGTGACGCTCGCGGAATAGTGCCTCAGTACCGGTAGTAATCCGGCTTGAACGGCCCGCTGACCGGAATCCCCAGGTAGTCGGCCTGTGCTTGCGTCAGTCTGGTGAGCTTCACTCCCAACTTGTCGAGGTGCAGCCGGGCGACCTCTTCATCGAGGTGCTTGGGAAGCACGTGCACGCCGATCGGGTAGTCGTCCCCCTTCGTCCAGAGTTCAAGCTGGCCCACGACCTGGTTCGTAAAACTGTTGGACATCACGAACGCCGGGTGGCCGGTGGCGCAACCCAGATTCACGAGGCGGCCTTCCGCCAGCATGATCAGCGACCGGCCGTCGGGATAAGTGTACTTGTGCACGGGGCCGCCGACGTCGCTGTCTTTCTTGAGCGTCGTTTTCCTGACGTCCTTGCGGCCGTTGAGGTAGGCGACGTCGATCTCCAGATCGAAGTGGCCGATATTGCAGACGATCGCGTGGTGCTTCATCTTGTCGAGGTGCTCGCCGCGGATCACGTCGCGGCAGCCGGTCGCCGTGACGAAGATATCGCCGACGGACGCAGCCTCCTCGAGCGTGGTGACCTGGTAGCCTTCCATCGCCGCCTGGAGCGCGCAGATCGGGTCGATTTCGGTGACGAGCACCCGGGCGCCCAATCCGCGCATGGCGTGGGCACAGCCTTTGCCGACGTCGCCGTAGCCGCAGACGACGATGATCTTGCCGGCGACCATCACATCCGTGGCGCGCTTGATGCCGTCCGCCAGCGACTCGCGGCAACCGTAGAGGTTGTC
>CAZWGW010001205.1:0-1645 GCA_964633565.1 uncultured Planctomycetaceae bacterium | reverse complement strand
CGCTCGCACCCACGGTTCACGACTGACGATATCGGTGCGCGTGGTGCCGCCCACCGCGACATCGGCACTGCGCACGACTTCCTCGACCGACTCGACCGCCTGCACCGGGATGCCCAGCTTCGCCGACCATTTCTGCGCGAATGCTTCGCGTGTTTCCCGGCGGCGCGCAGGAGTCGGTGCGAAACTTCCTGGCTGGTCACCAGTTGGACATCTGCCGTCTTAAGGATGTGGCGTTGGAACGGGTGCGCCGTTTGATTCTCGTCGATGTGCAGGAGCCGGAGCGGCTTGGGCCACTCAAGGTGCTCAGCTCGCGCAAGGACTTGGAAGTGCATCTGTTTGATCACCATGGAACAGGCGAGGGATCTGAGACGCAGGCCTGGACTTCGGTCACGGAGCGGCACGTGGAACCGGTCGGCGCGACTACGACGCTGCTGATTGAGCGATTGAAGGCGCAGCAGGTCGTACTCACGACGTCTGAGGCGACCGTGCTGGCGCTTGGGCTGTATGAGGAAACCGGATCGCTTGCATTCCCGTCAACCACTCCGCGCGACCTGGAGGCTGCGGCGTTTGTCCTGCGCGCGGGCGCCGATTTGAATCTGGTGGCCGAGACCCTGCAACACCCGTTGGACCCGGATCTGATTGCCCTGCTGAACGATCTCCTCCAGTCAGGAGAGATCTATTACCTGGAAGGCCGTAAAATTCTGGTCGCGTCGAGTGCCTACGACCGTTATACAGGGGACCTCGCCGAAGCCGTGCAGCGGCTCGCAGAATTGCATGGGCTTGATGCCGTCATCGTCGCGATTGCGCTGGACGAGAAGGTGGAGATTATTGGAAGGAGCCGCAGGCCGGAGATTGACGTGGCCTGGATTGCGCGCGAGTTCGGCGGCGGGGGACATGCCGTGGCTGCTGCCGCCAGTGTGAAGGGCCGGACGCTGGTGGAAGTGCAGGAACAACTGACTCGACTGCTCACGGAGCGCTACCGCCCCACGCTGTTGGCGCGGGATGTCATGACCACGCCCGTCAAATCGATCGCCGCGGAGGCCACGGTTGCCGAGGCGGAACGATCCATGACGACCTATGGTGTCAACGTGTTGCCTGTAGTCGATGCGAAGGATCGATACGTCGGCACGATTTCACGCGAGATAGTCCAGAAGGCGCTGTTTCATCAATTGGGAGGACAGCGAGTCGAGGCCCTGTCCAGTAGCGGGCAATACAGCGCGCAGCCGGACACGCCGTTTCATGACATCGAAACGCGGATGATCGAACTGAATCAGCGTTTCGTGCCGGTGCTGTCGGATGGCAAAACGGTTGGCGTCATCACCAGGACTGATCTGCTCCGCAGCCTGCATGACGATGTACTTGCGGGAGGCCGCGGCAAACCGAAATCAGTGATGGGCCTGGAGTCGCCGGGTGCAGCGCGTCGGCGGGATCTGAAAGGGCAGTTGCGCGATCGATTGCCACCAGCCGTGCATGACCTGTTGCGCGCGGCAGGAGAATTGGGTTACCGACTGGGCCTTTCGGTCTATGTTGTCGGAGGGTTCGTCCGTGATCTCTTGCTGGGACTCGACAATCTCGACGTCGATCTCGTGGTTGAGGGCGACGGAATTGCCTTTGCGCGCGCGTTGGCAAAGGAGCGGGGAGGTCG
>CAZWGW010001204.1:0-1646 GCA_964633565.1 uncultured Planctomycetaceae bacterium | reverse complement strand
AGGTGACGTACGGCTCGAACGTCCTCAAGCAGGACACCCGTAAACTGAGGAAACTCCTCAATGACCAGATGATTGTCGGGTTTGCCGGTTCGACGGCCGACGCGTTCGCGCTCCTGGAGCGGTTCGAGGCGAAGGCCAAGGATTATCCCGGTAACCTCCCCCGGGCGGCGACCGAACTGGCCCGCGACTGGCGTACCGACCGCGTCCTGCGGCGGCTGGAGGCAATGATGATCGTCGTCAACGCCGAGCACAGCCTGCTGATCACCGGCCAGGGGGACGTGGTACAGCCCTCCGACGGCGTCCTGGGGATCGGTTCCGGCGGACAATTCGCCGTTGCCGCAGCACGGGCCTTGCTGAAGCACTCGAACCTGTCTGCCGCCGACATTGTCCGCGAGTCGCTGCTGATTGCGGCGGAGATCGACGTCTACACGAATACGAACCTCGTCATCGAAGAAATGGCGGCGAAGTAAGTTGATGAGGGATGAGCGATAATCGCCGAGTCCTTTGGCCCTCATCTTTCATCCCTCATCTCTGATCCTTCCCTGCCTGCGACTGTCAACCAAGGATTCGCCGTGCCCGAGCTGACCCCGCGCCAGACCGTCGAGAAACTGAACGAGCACATCGTCGGCCAGGACGACGCCAAGCGCGCCGTCGCGGTCGCACTGCGCAACCGCTGGCGGTGGAAGCAGCTTCCCGAAGACATTCGCCGCGAGGTAACGCCCAAAAACATCATCATGATCGGACCGACCGGCGTCGGCAAGACGGAGATCGCGCGCCGCCTGGCGCAGGTCACGGGTGCGCCGTTCGTCAAGGTCGAAGCGACCAAGTACACCGAGGTCGGCTACGTCGGCCGAGACGTCGAGAGCATGGTCCGCGACCTGGTCGAAGCCGCCATCCGGCTGGTCAAGGCGACCAAGCGGGACGAAATGGTCCCGAAAGCAGAACACCGCGTGGAGGAGAAACTGCTCGATCTGCTGCTCCCCAAGCCGGAACGCGGGCCGCGCACGACCGAGCCGGACGACTCCGAAGCCAAGCATGAACGGACCCGCGAGAAATTCCGCGAATTGCTCCGCGCCGGCGAACTGGAGGACCGCAAGGTCGAGTTGCGCACCGAGCAGCGGCACATCCCCGTGCAGATCTTTTCCAACATGGGCATGGAGCAGATGGACATCGACTTCCAGAACATGTTCGAGCGGCTGATGCCCAAACAGCAGCAGCAGCGCGAATTGTCGGTCGCTGACGCCCGCAAGCTGCTGCTGGAACAGGAAATCGAGGCCCTGATGGACAAGGACGCCATCCACCAGGAGGCAATCGAGCTGGCCGAACAGACCGGCATCATTTTCATCGACGAACTCGACAAGGTCTGCGGCGGGGACGAGGCCTCCAAGTCCGTTGACGTCAGCCGGCAGGGGGTGCAGCGCGACCTGCTGCCGATCGTGGAAGGGACCACGGTGCAGACCCGGTACGGCAACGTAAAGACGGACCACGTGCTGTTCATTGCGGCTGGCGCGTTCCACCGTTCACGGCCGTCGGACCTGATGCCCGAACTGCAGGGGCGGTTTCCGATCCGCGTCGAATTGCTGCCGCTCACGCGCGATGACTTCCTGCGAATCCTGACCGAGCCGACGAGTTCCATCACGCGTCAG
>CAZWGW010001203.1:0-1658 GCA_964633565.1 uncultured Planctomycetaceae bacterium | reverse complement strand
CCGCGACGATACCTCAAAAGAAACGGCGGCCGGGAGACGGGCCCCCGGCCGCCGTCTTGACTGGAAGAGACGAATTAGAAAGTCAGGCGAATGCCTGCAAACCAGGTATCCGCATCGTCGCTGATCTCGTACTCCGCACCGATCGCGAACACGTCGGTCAAGTGGTACCGGGCACCGACCGCAACGGCGGTGTCATCGATGTCGCCGCCGAGGTCGCGATAGATCACGTTGCCTTCCAGCTCGAACTGGCTGGCCGGCCGCGCACGCACGCCGGCAGAGACCAGGTAGCCGTCGTTAGCCGAGAGACCGTCACCCGAGACATTGGCGCTCAGGTAACCGGCACGACCGACGAGGTCCACGCTCTCGGAGAGGTCCAGGTGGCCACCGAGGCCGACCGCGTAGGTTTCGACATCGACGCCGTCGATTTCCAGGTTCAGGTAATCGGCAAACACGAAGAAATCCTCCGCGAAGCCGACGGAACCGCGAGCGCCGAAACCGTCGCCTTCCGAGCCGCTGCCGTCGAGGTTCGTTTCGGTGTAGCCGAGGTCGAGGAACGAGTAGCCCATGTCTTCGGCCTGGGCTGCGATCGGCGCGGCGGCCAACAGCAGGGTGCCAACCATGGCATTCAGGATCTTCATGATCAGGTTTTCCTTTGTTGCTTGAGGGATGAGAATGCGCGCGCGGCAGCCCTGGGGGGGTGTGGCAACCGCCGGCCACGGAGAGGGGGATCCGTGAGCCATGCGCGCTGTTGTCACACGGCGGGTGCAGGGGCGTGTTCCGGATGCCCCGCGGGGGGGCGTCCCATCACCCGGAAATCGCCGGAATCACGGGAAAAGTGGGGGAATTGCATCGGGAAGGAAAAAGCGGCCGGGAACTGGTTCCCGGCCGCTGGCATCGATTAGGTGACGCGGTCTTAGAAGCTCGCGCGCACGCCGATGATGAAGCTGGAGATATCGCCGAGGTCCTGGTATTCACCAGCGAGCGCCCAGGTCTTGTTGAAATACCAGCGGGCCATGATCTCCCCGCCGGTGTCGTCGGCACCGTTGCCGAAATCCTGGTAGACGACGCCGCCTTCGAGTTCGATGTTCTCGCCGAGCCGGCCGCGCAATCCACCGCCAACGAGGAAGCCGGTGTCGTCGTCGTCTTCGGAGAAATCGGAGATGTCGATATCAGCCCTGATCCCGGACCAACCGGCACGACCGACGAGGTCGAGGTTGTCCGACAGCGGGTAATGGCCGCCCAGTCCGACCGTGATCTGCTGGAGGTCGATGTTGATCGGGGCGATGCTGCCCCCGCCAATCTCAGCGTCGAAATCGAACGACTGCCTGGAATATTCCGTAAACACGAAGAAGTTGCCGGCGAAGCCGAACGAACCGCGCGTTGCGAATCCGTCACCGCTTTCGTCGCCAGCGATGAAGTCGTCGGCTTCGACGTCGGCGTCGAGATCGAAGTCGGCTTGCATGTAGCCGACCTGGAAGTACCGGTAGCTCATGTCGTCCGCGTGGGTGACGAACGGCGCGGTTGCCAGCAGCAGTCCAGCCATTGCGGTCTTGAGTGGATGCATCGCCTGTTCTCCTATGTGACTCAACGACTTACGAACGTTCTGGGTTGCCACAGTAGGGGCGCGAGTATAAACGAAGCGCTGCAAAGTGACCTTG
>CAZWGW010001202.1:0-1661 GCA_964633565.1 uncultured Planctomycetaceae bacterium | reverse complement strand
CCGCCGGCTGAGGGCCAGGAAACCGGTGGCGGTCACCAGTTCCGCGTAGCGCTCGCCGGACTCTTGCTGCGCCAGGAGGTCCCCCGCGAGCTGTTCGCGGACAAACTGATCGTATGGCTTGTCCCGGTTGAATGAATCGATGATGTAATCGCGGTAGAGTCGCGACTCGGGGACGGGATAGTCGGCGTTGTCACCCGCGGTGTCGGCATAATGGACGACGTCCATCCAGTGCCGGCCCCAGCGCTCTCCATAGTGTGGGGACTCCAGCAGCCGGTCGATCAGCCGCGCCACGGCGTCGGGCGACTCGTTTGCGAGAAACGCGTCCATTTCCTCTGGAGACGGCGGCAGGCCGATCAGATCAAAGTACAACCGGCGCGCGAGCGTCCTGCTGTCCGCGGGTGCGACCGGGCGCAGTCCCAGTTCACGGTGCCGAGCCGCAACGAATCGATCCACCGGATGGTTCGACCAACTGCCCGGATCGTCCGGCGGCGCGATCGTCCTGACGGGCACGAACGCCCAGTGTGGCGGCCTGGCAAACGTGGGATCACCCGCTCCGGTCTCCTGGCCGTCATATCTGGGCCACGCCGCCCCGTCCCGGACCCACTTCGTGAAATCCGCGACGGCCTGTTCCGGGAGCGCCTGGTCGGGGGGCATCTGCAGATCGGCGTGTGTCCGGCGCACGGCCTGGATCAGCAGGCTGTCATCGGGTTGGTCCGGCAGAATCGCCGGTCCTCGTTCACCGCCGCGGATCAGCGCCTCTCGTGAATCGACCCGCAGCCCCTGCTCCGTCGATGCGCCGCCGTGGCAACGGAAGCACTGCTCAATGAGCACGGGACGTACGCGGGATTCGAAGAACTCCTCGCGCGAGGTGACCACGGCGTCATCCGCATGGGCAGTGGCCGCCATGAACAGCAGCCATGTCGCTGCCGCCAGAACCCGTGGCGCATGGCCGCCGTTGTCCGCATGAGGAATCATCGGGTACCGCCGAGTCGTCGAGGCGAATGTCGAACCGGACGCATCAGCAGGTATTGTTGCGAATCCCGTCCGGGCTGTCAGCCTCGATGTGGGTCGCGCGTGCAACTCGTCCCGTAACCGCGCGCAACCGGCACGTGATTCCGATTCCGCGATTTCGATGGGCGTCGGCGGCGCCGTCCTTGTTCGCCTCATCATCGGGACTATAATCCCGGCGGGTCAAATTCCGGCGGCGGCCTTTCCGTCCCCTCTCGCCGCCAAGACCCCGGCGTATCGTTCCAGTCTGGGCATGGCGGCCGGCGACGGCGGACAGTTCAGTCAATCGAAGATGTCGCTGCTGGCGAGCATCCATCCTTGTGCGTGGGTTACTGCGCGCGGTCGTTCCCTGTACATACTCATCCGTAGGGAGAACTGCCATGAAATACTTCTGCTGGTTGTCCGGCCTGAGTGCGCTGATTGCCGGCCTGGTCGTGGTTGCCAATTCCGGAGCACAGGACCGGTCGCGGAAGGAGACACCGGCCCCGGCGACCGCGGCAAACGACGCGCGTGCGGCGGACCACGCTGCGATCGACGCGGTGAATGCCGAGTTTACGCGGGCATTCAATGCCGGTGATGCGGCGGCGCTTGCCGCGCTGTTCGCGGACGACGCACGCATGAGTGATGAGACGGGGAAGACGGTCGAAGGGCGC
>CAZWGW010001201.1:0-1662 GCA_964633565.1 uncultured Planctomycetaceae bacterium | reverse complement strand
TCGACGACCGAATCGATTGCCTCGTCGCGTTCAACTTCGGCGGCCCGCAGCCGGAAACGACGTTTCCATTGCCGGACGACGCCGAGTCGGCGTTCAACTACGCGGGGAGCGGCAGTTGGGAATCGACCCGCAACCTGCGGCGCTCGGCACGCGACGGTTTCCTGCCGTGGGTGATCGTCGGATCGATCGCACCGCGGAAACTGATCTACGCGCACGAATTCACCTGGGATCGCGAGCGTGATCCGGTCTGGAAGCGGCTGCAGACCATCGACGGCTGGTATGGCGCGTCGGACAGTCTCGGGTCAGTCCACGGTTTCGGCAGCGTGCGTCTCAGTTCCAATGAGGCATCGCACTGCAACAACATCGGACGACTGCATCGCGAGCAGATCGATCCATGGCTGGAGCGGTGGTTCGGAATTCCGGCCCCGCAGGCATACGCTGATGAGCGGCACGAAGCAGGCGAATTGCTGTTCTCCCGCGCGACGCAGACAGAACTGCCACAGACGCCGGCCTGCCAGTTGGCGCGCCGCACGATACGACAGCGACTTGCCGAGCGCCGCAGAGAGCTTGCCGAATTGAACCCGCCGGACCGGCGGCAGCGTCTCCGCGAGTTGTGGAGTGAGAAACTGGGCGACGTGGCGCCGTACACAATTCGGGTCACGGAACACGACACGACTGAAAGGGAAGGCATACAGATTCAGCGGTTGCTCCTGGGGGGCGAGCGCGAGATTCTCGTGCCTACGTTGCTGCTGCTGCCCCCGGCGGAACGTCCACGGGCCGTCGTCGTCGGAGTCGCACAGGGAGGCAAAGCCGGGTTCCTGCAGAGCCGTGCGACCGTCATCGCCGCGCTCCTGTCGCAACAGTTCGCCGTCTGCCTGCCGGATGTGCGCGGGACGGGTGAATCCTCGTGCGACACCAACCGCGGCCGATCCGGCGCGGCAACGGATGTCGCGTCGACGGAGCTGTTGCTGGGACAGACACTGGTCGGATCCCAATTGAAGGACCTGCGATCCGTCCTGCAGTATCTGAGGAGCCGGCCGGAACTGGATGCGGAACGGATCGCGATCTGGGGCGACTCGTTCGTCCTCGCGGCCGCGGATGATGAACCGTTCGCGGTCCCGCACGGAATCGACGCTGAGCCGATTCCCTCAGAGCCGGCCGGTCACCTGCTGGCGCTGCTGGGTGGATTATTCGACGAACAAGTCGCCGCCGTGGCCTCCGCGCGAGGCGGGCTCTGTTCGTTCGACGCGCTGCTCGAAACACCGTATGTCTCCTTGCCGTATGATGCGCTCGTGCCGTGCGCACTGCAGGTGAGTGAACTGGACGATCTCGCCGCATCGCTTGCGCCCAGGCCACTATGGGTCGGCCCGTTGGTGGATGGCGTGAACCACAGCGCGACGCAGTCACTTGCGGATCAATGCCTGCAGCAGACGAGGGCGAACTACCTTGCACTGGGGGCACAGCAGCAATTGCAGTTACACCCGGCAGCATTGGACGAGTCCGCTCTGGCGGACTGGATTTCTGGAGTGCTGCGGGCACGTTGAGCCGGTGTGCGGAAAGGGCGAAGCTGGTGCGCTCGCACAATCTTCATTCGCCGAGGGCGCTCCTCATGCGCGCGCGGGGTGTGGTCTTGCGATTTCCGGAAATCTGAGTCAAACCGTC
>CAZWGW010001200.1:0-1666 GCA_964633565.1 uncultured Planctomycetaceae bacterium | reverse complement strand
ATGGACGATCGGGTCACCCAGGCGAATGCAGCGGCAACGGAGATCGAAGACCGGATCTTCGCGTCCAACCAGCCGCCGGCCCGGAAATATGTGCTGAAGCGCGTGCCGCCGGCGGCCCGGTGACGCCCGTTCCGTCCGAGCGCCGATCGTGGGCATAGGAGGATGCTGCCATGGCGGAAGACGTCGTCCTGTCGGAATCCGAGATTCAGGCGGCCCTGCAGACGCTGCCGGGGTGGGAGATCCGCGACGGCTGGCTGCGGCGGAAGTACGTCACTCCCGGCTGGCCGCATACGCTGATGCTGGCGAACGCCATCGGCTACGTTTCGGAGGCGGCGTGGCATCATCCCGACCTGGAACTGGGCTATGCGCAGGTCGTCGTGAAACTCCAGACGCACCGCGCGAAGGGGATCACGGCCAACGATGTCGAGCTGGCGCGCAAGATCCACGAAATCGCGCTCTGGAAGCCGGAACCCGGCGCGTCGCTGCAGGGTTTTCCGAAGAACTGGGTACGGTAGCCGCCAGACCAGATCGCGTGTGTCCTGAGTTCGTGGGGAAAGCCGCTTGCGCCCCACGAATGCAGGGCACTGCACGAATGCAGGAGAGTGCAGGGGAGGAGCCGCCGCTGCCACGACCATGTCCGCCTCATCCCGCAAACGTATCCTGTTCGTCACCGGCCGGCTCGCGGAGCATGCCGTGCGGCGGATCGCGGCCGAGGTCGGAATGCAGGTCGGCTACGAACACGAGGTGACGGTGCTGCCGATCACCGTTGCCGCGCTGCTCCACGTCGACTGGCTCAAACGAAAGCTTTCGATCAGTACGCCCTGCGATCGTGTACTGCTGCCGGGCTGGTGTCAGGGGGACGTGGCTTTGCTCTCGGAAGTCTACGGCGTGCCGTTTGAACTTGGCCCGAAGGACATCCGCGACCTGCCGGAGCATTTCGGGCAGTGCTCGCAGCCGCCGGTCGATCTCAGCCGGTACGACATCGAGATCCTCGCCGAGATCAACCACGCTCCGCGGATGGCGGACAGCGAGATCCTCCGCATGGCCGATCATTATCGTGCGAGCGGCGCGGACCTGATCGACCTGGGATGTATCCCGGGAGATTCGTGGCCACGCGCGGGCGAGGTGACCCGACTGCTGCGCCGCGAAGGGCATCGTGTTTCGATCGACAGCTTCGACCGGGCCGAAGTGGAGTCCGCCGTCGCCGCCGGCGCCGAACTCGTATTGAGCTGCAACAGCACGAACGCCGAATGGGCGGCCGGCGTGGACGCCGAGTTCGTCGCGATCCCGGACGAACCACACGATCTCGCTTCACTGGAGCGGACGATCGGCGTTCTGCGGGACGCCGGCCGCCGGTTCCGGATTGACCCGATCATCGAGCCGATCGGCTTCGGGTTTGCCGCATCGCTCGCGCGCTACTACGACGCCCGCCGCCGCTGGCCGGACGCCCAGGTGCTGATGGGGATCGGCAACATCACGGAAATGGTCGAGGTGGACAGCGCCGGTGTCAACATGCTGCTGGCCGCCGTCTGCCAGGAACTGGGCATCCGCAGCGTCCTTACTACCGAAGTCATCAACTGGGCGCAGTCGGCCGTGAAGGAGTTCGACCTGGCCCGCCGGCTCATCAAGCACGCCGTCGACCACCGTACTCTCGCCAAGCACGTCG
>CAZWGW010001199.1:0-1669 GCA_964633565.1 uncultured Planctomycetaceae bacterium | reverse complement strand
CAATAACCGTCCAGCATGGACCGGAGGAATTTGATGCCCACCAGACTCCACATCAGTTTGCTCGTCACACTGGCTTTGCTCGGCGGCTGGTCTCCCCATGCGCGCGCAGCCGACCCCCAGCCGACGGTGAAAGAGGCCCCCACCGGTGACGACCATGGCATGCCTCAGGATGTCGGAGAATACCGCATCGGCCCCGAGGACGTCCTGGACATCTCCGTCTGGAACAACAGCGCGATCAGCCGCACGGTCCCCGTTCGCCCGGACGGTAAGATCTCTCTGCCGTTGGTCAATGACGTCCAGGCGGCGGGCCTGACCCCCAATCAGTTGCGGGCCGTTCTGTTGAAGAAACTGGCCGACTACGTGCCGTCTCCGGAAGTCTCCGTCATCGTCCGGGAAGTCCACAGCTTCAAGGTGTCGGTGATCGGGGAGGTCAAGAAAACGGGCCGCCATGAATTGAAAGGCCGGGCCACCGTCCTCGACATCCTGGCGATGGCCGAAGGGTTCGGAGAGTTTGCCGGACGAAGCCGGATCGTCGTCCTTCGCCCGGAAGGCAAAACGATGCGGCAGATTCCGTTCAACTACAACAAGGTGATGTCCAACAACGGCGCATTGGAAAACTTCTATCTCCAGCCCGGGGACATCATCGTGGTGCCGTGACCGGAGGTCGTATGCAGGAGCAAGAGGTTCGCCCACTGGGCACTCTGGTCGTCGACGTCTGGCGCCGGAGGAAGTGGCTGGGTCTGTTGCTGTCGTCCTTGTCGCTTGCCGCCTTGTGGAGCATCACGTTCAACCTGCCGAATCTGTACAGCTCCACCGCGACCGTGCTGGTCGAGCAGCAACAGCTCCCGGAAGGATTCGTCAAATCCCCCGTCATGGGGGAGGCCGACACGCGCCTGAATTTGATTCGAGAAAAGTTGTTGAATCGCGCCGGGCTGCTCGCGCTCATCGCGCGCTTCGATCTCTATCCCGACCTGCGCCAGCATGCGCCCGAGGAAGCGGTCGTCGACCGCATGCGAAAGGACATCGTCCTCGAACTCAAGGAGCTACAGCGTCAGGTCTACGGCCGAGACGGCACGTTCGGATTCAAAGTGAGTTATCGAGGACGCGATCCTGCCGTCGTGGCGGAGGTCACCAACACGTTGGCGGCCCAATACGTCGACGAAAACTTGAAGATGCGCATGAACCAGGCTTCCGAGACGGCCGCCTTGCTGAGAAAACAGCTCGACGACATCAAGCAACGCCATGAAGACCACGAGCGGCGCATCGCCGGCTTCAAACTTCGCCACATGGGGGAATTGCCCGAACAAGTCGAAGTGAACCTTTCGACGCTGGGACGCCTGAATCAGGAACTGGCGTTGAACAGCGAAAATCAGATGCGCATTCTGGAGCGCCGAGAACGGCTCGGAAAACAACTGTCCGACCTGACCTCCGGCGCGCCCGTGCAGTCGGTCGCCCATCCGGATTCGCTGCCGTACCACCTTGAGAAACTCCGGACCGAGCTGACGGAGATGCGGACGAGGGCCAGTGCGAAACATCCGGACGTGCGCCGGCTCGAAGGCGCATCTGATCCCGCGGACAACCTCGTGGTGATCCCGCTCACCTGCCCGGTGTGCGGTGCGCAGGGCACGTTCGTGGCCAGCGTCGGTGCGGAGGCCACGGAGGACGAGGC
>CAZWGW010001198.1:0-1672 GCA_964633565.1 uncultured Planctomycetaceae bacterium | reverse complement strand
CGTATTCACCGGACAGCGCCAACCTCCGGGCGACGACCGGGATCTCGAACGAGCCGGGGACCCAGGCGACGATGACGTGGTCTTCCGGCACGCCGTGCTCGGCGAGCGTGGCCTGCGCGCCGGCGAGGAGCTTCCGCGTCACGACGTCGTTAAACCGGGCGACGACGATGGCGAAGCGGGCGTCGGGAGGGGCGGCGGGATGGCCTTCGATAGTCTGCGGCATGGGGTGTTGTGCGTGCGGTCAGTGGCGCGTCTGCTCTGATCCGAATCCAGCAGCAAAAAGAACCTGCCCGGCCCAGGCGGCGTCCGCGTCCGGCAGTGCCGGGTCTGGTTGCGCCGTGTAGAGATATTCCTCGTAGCCCGCGGCGTCGTAGATCCGGTCGAGCAATGCTTTCAGGTCGACCTTCGCGTTGGGATCTGATGAACGGAGGGGAATCGGAATGACAGGGAGCGGATCGCGCAATCGCAGCGGCCAGAGGCCGACTCGCGGCCATTCCTCGGCGCGCGCGACCATGATGCAGTAATCGCAGTCCGGGATGGCTTCAACCGGAGGACGTAATCCGCCCCGCAGCAGATCGATTTCGACCAGGTTGACGCCGCTGTGGATTAGGCGCCGGCGCTTGCTCAGGTAAAGGTCGCGGTCGCCTCCCGGAGACTTGTTCGAGGGGCTGAGCAGCTCGATAACGGTTATCAGCTTGCGTGATTCCCGGTCCCTGATCTCCACGTAGCTCAAGCGTTCCTCATCGACGCTCGGCAGTAGATGGCCGTATGCCGGAGCACCCAGCGTCTGGGTGCGGGACTCAGTTGCAGTGGCAACATGACCTTCGGCGAGGGCGACGTCGGCGCGACCCAGCAGGCGTCGTTCGTTCGACGAAAGTTCGTGGATGAAGACATGCTCGTCCAACTTGACGATGTAGGTCGGGCGCACCTGGGGCACGAGCAGATCACTGCACGCGGGGCAGAACCGTTCGTGGAAATCATGCCACGCATCGGCCTGTTCCAGGAACGGGTTCATTCCGGGGAAGGGAGAGGGCATGTCACGTCTCTTGATTTGATGCTACGTCGCGACCGCCTTCCATTGTCGCTTTCTCGCAGTAACAAGCAACACCGGGAGTAGACGCGCGTTCGCCGACCGAATCAATCCCGAAACGGAAATGCAACTCTGGCACACGGTCATTCGAGTTGCTGCCCCGCACGCTTGCGACGGCGCCGCTCGATCGCGTCGAGACTCTTCCAGAGAATGAACACAACAGAGACCCCTCCCACAGCGCCGCAGCTTGCGTATTGGAGGCGCAGAGCGTTGTAATCCCAACCTTGAACATGCGGCGCGAGCCACAAGCCGGTCATCGCGCCGATTACTGCCGTCACGCAGCCAACAATAAGATAGTCCTGCAACGTGCGGAACAGCATGGCTGTCCTCAACTCAGATTCATCGTCATCAGGAACTCCTCATTTGTCTTCGTCCGCCGCATCCGGTTCACCAGCAGTTCCATCGCCTCGACCGGGTTCATGTCGTTGAGCACGCGGCGCAGCAGCCACACGCGCTTGAGTTCGTCCTCGTGCAGCAGCAGTTCCTCGCGGCGGGTGCCGGAGGCGTTGACGTCGATCGCCGGCCAGACCCGCTTCTCGACCATGCGACGGTCGAGGTGCAGCTCCATGTTGCCGGTCCCCT
>CAZWGW010001197.1:0-1685 GCA_964633565.1 uncultured Planctomycetaceae bacterium | reverse complement strand
GAGTCTGATCGCCTCCTCATCGTATAACCCGAAGCGTAAGTCTTGATGTTGCGCTTTCTGGCTCGACGTAGCCGAATTCGCCAGGAATTCGGGCGGTGAGCATGCCACCGACGCCCGAATTCCTGGCGAATTCGGCTACGTCGCAACAGCAAAGAGCGTAAGCGAGCTGCCGCGCATCGAATGCCGGCCCAGCCGGCCCGTCGCTGACGCGTCGGGTTACGATGACTTCGCGGATTCCGGGCGTGATGCCGGTTTTGCGGGAGGCGCCCCGTACCCCCCCCACGCCATTTCAGCACCAACCGTCGGCTGCCGAACAGGCGGACCGCACTCGCCAACTTTTTTTCTCCGGGACGTTGTTGACTCAGGTCCGACGTCCCGGTAGCCTGATAAGCTACGTATCGTTGGCAAAGTGCAGACTGTGCGCGCCAAGGTTGTCTTCCGGTTGGGAGGACTTTCCGGATTGTGCGCACAGCGACTGCCGGCCTCTATCCTGTGATTCGTTCCTCGTCCAACTTTTCAGCCTGCGAGGCGACACGATGGCACTGATTCGCGTGGCACGATCGCGTTGGAATCTCTCGACCGGCCTGGCGCTCGCCGCGCTGCTGAGCCTCTCGTCGTGGGGCCTCTCCGCCGACGAGAAGACCAAGTCGACAAAGTCCCAGGACGATCCCGAGGCCCAGCCGGCCGACGTGATCCGCGACGTCACCGACAAGGTGGAAGTCACCATCAACGGCGGTCTGAACAGCACGAACAAGACCACCCATTCGGCCGCAGTCGCCATCAAGAACAAGTCCGAGGAGGACATCGCCGGCCCGCTCGTCGTTGTCGTCGACGAAACCGGCATCGCCACGCTGTCGGTCAAGGACGCCGACGGCATGCTCGAAGACGACAAGCCGTACGTGGAAGTCCTCGACAAGCGCGGCGCCCTCAAGGCCGGCCGCTCCCTCCGTACGCAGAAAATCGAGTTCGAGACCGACGAGGCCCTCACGCTCGACCTGCGGAAGCAGTTTTCGCTGAAGGTCCGCGTGCTGTATCTGCCGGAGTCGGCGCGGACCGCCAAGACGGAAAAGAACTCCAAGGGGGAAGACCTGATCGAGGATAAAAAGTACTCCGAACAGGACTTCGCCCGCGTGGCCACGATCCAGGAGAAGTGGACGATCCCCTTCATGCAGCGCGGCGAGGGCAACGTCTACGGCACGGCGGTCGCGGAAGACAACGACGGCAACCTGGTCGTCAAGGTCTACACCCAGCGGGAGGGGATTGCCGAGCAGTTGCCGGATCAGGTGGACGGCGTGCCGGTGCAGACGTTTGTGATCGGCCAGCCGTTTCGCGCCGGACCGGCGAAGATCCCCGGAGCGCCGATCTTCCGGAACGGCATCCCCGTCAAACCGGGACAGGGATGGAAGCCCGGCTCCCCGGGCGCGCCCGTGCCGGACGAGGGGCCGCGAGCACCAACTCCGATCGAAAACAACCCGCGCTCCGGGCCGGCGGGCGATCCCACCATCCGCTTTCCGCGGCCGGTGCCAATCGGCGTCTCCATCAGCAACGTCGATCGATTTCTGCTGGCATTTGACTGCTATGCCGGAACCCTTGGTTGCCGCTGCGTCGATCGCCTGGGCAACAAGTACATCCTCACGAACGCCCACGTCGGGGGGGAAGTGTTCACTCTTAAGCCATCGGTAATC
>CAZWGW010001196.1:0-1687 GCA_964633565.1 uncultured Planctomycetaceae bacterium | reverse complement strand
GCCGGGCGGCGACTGGCGGTCCTCGGAGCATTGGGGGACGACCGCGACGACCGCGGCTTCGGGGCGGCTGCGCGGCTGGGCGTTTACGACCTGCAGCAGGAAAAATGGCTGTCGCAGACGGAGACGCCGATCCTGATCGAACATCTCGTCGCGTTCGACGGGGCCGACGCCGTCGCGGCGGGACGCGGAGGCCGCGTGTTCCATCGGGCCGGGTCGAGCTTTGCCTGCCACCTGCGTCTCAATCCCGAGACGGGCCGGACCGAATTCGCGCGCGGGCCAACGACTGGCGCTGGCGCGCGGCGGCCGGAGGCCGTCAACCCGGATTATGCTCCTCCGGCTGTCGTGCAGCAGTTGCGACAGGCGCTGGCCGCAGCGGAGGCGGAGATCAAGACCGCACAGGATCGCATCAATCCCTCCGGAGCACCGCAGCGGCCCGGCGACGATTTCGCTCTCATCGCGAACGAGCGTCATGTGGTGGCGTTGACCGACTGCGGGGCAGGGCAGCGCGGCCTGTTGTCGATCGACCGGGATGGCCGTATCGATGTGCGTGCCGTGGAACTCGGCTACGGAGGAATTGCCTTCTGCGACGGCCGCCTGCTGACTCAGAAGTGGGACCCGGCGCGGGACCCGGTTGTCGATCTGCGGTCCGGTGACCTGGTTTTCACGGTGCCGCACATCGAACGCGCGCTGGGGCGCGACTGGATCCAATTCACATCGGCCGGCTGCCTCTTGCGGTTCGAAGACCGCCTGGAGTTGTACCATCCCGGCGATCGGGTCCGTCGCTGGATGCGCGATGTCCCCATCGGCCTGAACCGACCAGCTCCGCTCGTCGCCTCGCACGACGGTCGCCGGCTGGCGTTGGGGCACGGTGATTCCGAGGAACTGTTCCTCATTCTGTCCACGGAAACAGGCGACGCCGTCAGCCGTGTCGCGCGGCCGATGGCCGACGGCCGGTTCCGTGGCGGATATGCATTGACTGCCGCCTTCAGCCGCGACGGAGAGCGACTGCTCATTGCCTTTGACGGCGAATTGCGGGTGCACGATGTCGCATCGGGCGAACTGCGGCACTCCGTCGCCTTGGAGAGGCATGAGTACGTCTGGGCGGCGAACGATCTGGATCAGGGCTGGCTGCTCGGCGCGGATGACCGGTCGCTGTTCTTCGACGCGGAGCGCGGCCGCGGGGCCGTCGTACCGCTGCCGCGGATCGACAGGGCCGTGCCGCTGCGCGTGGGCCAGCGCGCGGCATTTCTGACGGAGACCGCCGTGGGCCGCGGGGCGATCGTCACTCCCGACGGCGACGTACTGCGCACATGGGTGCTCGAATTGGCCCACTCGGTGCGTGGGGCCCATGCGCCGCCCCTGTCCGGGGTCGCCTTTGGTGGCCGACTGATCGCCCGGCTGACCGGCTCCAGCGCGGTCGAACTGGTCGACGCCGTGTCGCTGAATACGATCGCCACCGTGCACGTGCTGAACCTGCCGGACGGATTCGGCTGGATCGTCGATACGCCCGACGGCTTCTGGGATTCCTCGCCAGGGGCAGAGCGGCTGGTGGCCGTGTTCCACGACGGCCGTTCGGCCGAGGCGCCGCCGCGGCGGACCGAGTCGCTGCTGCGCGAGCGGCTGCGCCCATAACTCGATCGGTCCCGGTACGGTCATGTTGCCTGACGCTCCCAATCGTTCGCTGTCC
>CAZWGW010001195.1:0-1691 GCA_964633565.1 uncultured Planctomycetaceae bacterium | reverse complement strand
GTGCGGGACAAGGTGGGTATGTTTCAGGCGGCGGACGGCGGCACGCTGTTCCTCGATGAGATCGGCGACCTCACGCCCCTCCTGCAGCTCAAGCTGCTGCGCGTCATCCAGGAACGCGAAGTCCGCCGCGTGGGAGACGAGCAGTCGCAGCGCGTCGACGTGCGGCTGCTGACGGCAACGAACCGGGACCTCAAGTCACTGATCTCCGCGGGGACATTCCGCGAGGACTTCTACTACCGCATTCATGTCTTCGAGATCGCGCTGCCGCCGCTGCGCGAGCGGCGTGACGACATCCCGCTGCTGACGCAGCATTTCATCAAGGAGTTGTCGAAGACTCACGGCAAGCCGGTGACCGGCATTGCGCGGGATGCGCTGCAGCGGTTGATGGAACACAATTGGCCCGGCAACGTGCGCGAACTGCGCAACGCCCTGGAGCACGCCTTCGTGACCGTCGCGGGTGAGACGCTCACGCTGCTCGACCTGCCTCCGGAAATCCGCGAGTCGCCGCGGGCGGCTCCGACACAGACCGCCACGGCTTCGGTACCGCTCACTCCGGCCCAGGAGGCGGAGCGCGAGCGGATCGTCGCCGCGCTCCGGCAATCCGGCGGCAACCGGGTCGAAGCCGCAAGGATCCTGGGGACCAGCCGCGTCACACTGTGGAAGAAGATGCGGAAGTACGCGATCGAGGCGTAAGCGGGACTCGTTGAAGATGGTCAATCGATGATCTTCACCCACAGGTCGAACGATCCCTGGTACGTGTTCAGCACGAAGCTCAGGTAATTGATCTGGACCATAACGTCCTGCCCGGCATCGAGGTGGATGAAGTCAGGCCGCGTCCGGCACTCCGACGCGACGGCGTGCTCCTGCAGCCCGACAGCCTGCTGCCAGACGGCGATCCCGTTGGCCGACACGTCAGGGAAACGCCAGGGACTCGGGCGGAATGGTTCGAACTTGAGATCTCCCGTCGCGCGCCGGACGTGTCTGCGGACGGCCGGAAAGGACGGGGACGACGGAGACGAGAAGGAAAAATCGACGTTGGCCGCAGCCACGGCGATCGTCTTGGCCCGGAGCGGACTGCCATGCCGCATCAGCCGGGCGCCATAGAAATGGCTGGAGACCGGGAGGTCCCGATACAGGAGCCAGTCGCCGTCCGTGTCGGACGGTCCCGCGGACGGCAACGGCGTCGCGGCCGCCAGCGGCGTGACGGAAAGTATGGTCGTCGCGGTCGTGCGCCCACAGTCCGCCTGGCAGCTCCCCTTGAAGGGGGTCTCCGCGCGCTCCAACGTCTCCACATAGGGATTCATGGGATTCGAGGGGTTATAGGCGAAACTGCGCGAAATGACGTACAGCCGGTTGAGCGGCTCACTCCCTGCAGGTCCACAGTCGACCATGAACTGCTGATTCATCGACCAGTTCGCGGTGACGTTTGTGGGACCGCTGCCGTACAGGGCCGTCCGCGACAGCGTTTTGTCCGGGGACGCAACCACCTGGGCGTCGGTCCAGGTCTGACCGATGCGACCGATCTTGAAGTACAGCCCGTCGAAGTACGGCCCCGACGGCGGAAGGACCGTGCCGCTGGCGTTGCACAACAGGCCGAACGGCGCTCCCGCCATCGACTTGACGGGTACGACCTGATTCGCCGGCGGAGTATTCACGACGAGTGATAACGGAGTGATTCTGGTGTCCTTCTT
>CAZWGW010001194.1:655-1696 GCA_964633565.1 uncultured Planctomycetaceae bacterium | reverse complement strand
GCGCCGTGTCGTTCGCCACGCCGACTGCGTTCGTCCCCGTCGTCATCTCGGGGGAGGACGACTACGGCCTGTCGCGGTGCCAGCTCTTCCGCAGCCTGAACGATTCCCGCTACCTGCCGCTGGAAGTCGCCGTCGCCCCGCCGCCGCCGCGGCGACTGCATGAAGTGACGATGCTCCCGCTGGCCGCGTATGGCCTGCAGCCGGGGGACGAGATCAAGCTCTTCGCCCGCGTCGAAGACAACGATCCCGGCACGACCGAAACGGAAGGCCCGGGCAAGGGGGCCGAATGCACGGTCGCGGTGATCCGCATTATCGCGCAGGAAGAGTTCGACCGGCTGCAGCGGACGCGGAACGGGCTGGAGATGCTCACCTCCAAATACCAGCAGGCGCAGCGCCGCATGGAGTCGCTCGCCGAGCAGATCGAAAAACTGCTGGAGCAACTGAAATCAGAACCGGCCGATTCGCCGGTCAGCGAGGAACTGCGCAGGGAGCTGGAGCGCCTCACGCAGCAGCTCAAGGAGGAGAGCGAGGCGCTCCAGAAACTGAGCCAGAACCTGCTCCCCTACGAGCTCGACAAGGAATTGACGAAACAACTGGAACAACTGGCGGAACAGCTTACGCAGCTCGCGAAGCGGAGTGAGCAGATGGGCAACGACCCGCAACTCACGAACCCGCAGGCGGCCGAGCAACTGCAGCAGATGCGCGACCAGTTGCAGCAGCAGCGGGAACAGTTCGACCAGAACGCGATGCAGCCGCTGGAACTGCTGCAGATGATCCTGCCGATCAAGCAGGCCGAAGCGCGGTTCATACAGATCTACCAGCGGCAGCGGGACCTGGCGGACCGGCTCGCTTCGCTCCGGGGGCGCGACAATGAAGACGATCCCGCCCTCAAGGCCCGCATGCGCGACCTGGAAGAGGAGCAACGGCAACTCCGCAACCAGCTTGCCGAATTCACGAACGAACTCGCCGAGCGCGCGCTGCAGCTCCCCGAAGACCCGCGGCTCGACGAACTGCGGCAGTCCGTCGGCGACTTCATCGACG
>CAZWGW010001194.1:0-645 GCA_964633565.1 uncultured Planctomycetaceae bacterium | reverse complement strand
GACGCCCTGGAGGCCTCCGGCGCGTCGGACGCCATGACGGAGGCCGAGACCGGGCTGGCCGAATTCTCCGGTACTCGCGGGCACGCCGGAGCATTGCGTGCCGCCGACATCCTGGAATCGCTGATCGAGAAGTCGCAGGGGATGGGGCAGCAGGGGCAGGGCGCCCTCCCCCGCTTCCAGCCGAGCCTGGGGGGCGCACTGGGACAGACGATGCAGCAGCTCCTCGCCGACATGGGCATGGGACAGCAGAACGGCATGGGCCAGGGGGCGGGGGGCGGCTACAGCATGACCCGCAGCACCGCCGACAACGTCGGCCTGTATGGCGGCAACCCCCTCATGGAACAGGCTGGAATGACGGAGCGAGAAAACAATACGGACCAGCCGGCGGCCGGCGGTGTCCTCGCGCCGTCGTCCAGCGGCAACGGCCGCGACGAAGGCTACGCCACCCGCCGCACCGGTCAGGCGACGGGCGGCAGCGACGCGGCGATCCCGCTCCGCTATCGGCAGAAGGTCGCGCGGTATCTCGACCGGCTCGCCGATGAAATCGGAGACGAATGAATGACCGTACGCCGGGGTCGGGGGGGGGGGAATAAATATTTGGGGGGGGCGCCCCGAGATGCACCACACCCACCCCAACCCCCCACC
>CAZWGW010001193.1:0-1696 GCA_964633565.1 uncultured Planctomycetaceae bacterium | reverse complement strand
GGGATCAGTGTCGCCGGACCGCACACAATCACTCGCGCGCCGAGCTTTGTCAGCCCCCAGATGTTCGAACGCGCCACGCGGCTGTGCAGGATGTCTCCGACGAGCGCCACGGTCAGTCCCGCAATCCGGCTGCGCCGCTCGCGAATCGTGAAGATGTCGAGCAGCCCCTGCGTGGGATGTTCGTGCGTGCCGTCGCCGGCGTTGAGCACTCCCGACTTGAGGTGCCGCGACAGCAGTTCCGGTGCGCCGGACGAGCTGTGCCGCACGACCATCATGGTGGCGCCCATGGCCTCGATCGTGAGGGCCGTGTCGACGAACGTCTCCCCTTTGGACAGGCTGCTGCCAGTGGCGGAAAAGTCGACCGTGTCGGCGCTGAGCCGCTTCGCCGCCAGGCTGAACGAAGTGCGGGTCCGCGTCGACGGCTCGAAGAACAGGTTGCCGACGACCGTCCCCGCGAGCGCCTTGAGCTTCCCTTCTCCCTGCTCGACCAGACGCTTGAACCCGGCCGCCTGGTCCAGAATGCAGGTGATTTCCGCGGCGGACAGTTCCTGCAGGCTGAGCAAATGGCGGCGCGTCCAGACGGGGGGCGCGTCAACGCTGGGAGAGAGACCGGAAGTCATCAACCGTGTTCCACGGGCGGCGCGGAAGGAGACTGCTGCGCACCGCTCACTCCCGTCGATCCTATCAGCCGTTCGGCGGACGTTCAATCCGGACGCGTTACGGCGGCAGCGTCGCCACCAGGTCGTCCGCCAGTTTGAGCAGCACCTCGTGCGTCACGGTGATGTCCACCGCATTCCGGCCCGGCTGACCTTTCGTCGAGCGATACCGCCGCAGGGAGAAGTTCCCCCCGGTATGCGACGACAGCACGATCTCGTAGTACTGCGTCCCGTCCGGAAGTTTGTCCGGCGGTGAGGACCGGATCAGCACCTGACCCGCGGCCGGGTCGTATTCCAGCGGACCGATGTGCTCCAGCAGGTACGTCAGCCGCTTGCTCAGGCTGTCGGCCCAGTTCTGCAGCGCATCAAACGCCGCGTTCTGCAGCGTCGGCACGAACAACTCGATCTGTGAAAAGGAGCAACTCATCGAGTCGACGGCACTGAAATCGACCTGCATCCGCACGCCGCTCGCATCCGACACCGTCACCGTTCCGGGCGACGGGGCGCCGACCAGGCGGCTCAGTTCCTGCGACAGTTGCTGACGGAGCGACATGTTCGTTCGCGGCCCTCAGGAAGTCGATTTCGTGCCCGCTGACGCAATCATATCCTTTGATCCGAATCGCGGGCAGACCGATTCTGCCACGAACGCCCTGCGCTCACCGCAAGAGCAACTCGTAACCCGAGGCGTAAGCGAGGGATTGGACGTCGTCGCAACTCAGCCCCTCGCTTGCGCTTCGGGTTACGATCCGGAACGGTCCAATAATTCAGCGGCAAAGAGGAGGCCCGGCCGCCGCGGGAACACCTCCCGCAACGGCCGGGCCGGGGGAACCGGAAACTGCCATTATCCCTTCACTTCGATCTTCTTCGTCCGGGCCTGCTCGGACTTGGCGACGCTCACCTTCAGGACGCCGTCCTTGTATTCGGCGTCGACGCGCTCCGGATTGACGTCGTCGCCGAGCCGCACGACGCGACGGAACTGGCCGTAATGCCGCTCCACGCGGTGCCAGGTCTTTCCTTGCTCTTCGTGCTGCTCCTGGCGC
>CAZWGW010001192.1:0-1699 GCA_964633565.1 uncultured Planctomycetaceae bacterium | reverse complement strand
TGTGGCGCGTGCCTTCGCCGAAGTACTCGACGATCTTCCCGGTCCCACCCTTCACGGTCAGAATGCCGGCCAGCTTCAGGATGACGTCCTTCGGGGCCGTCCAACCCGACGGCTTGCCCTTGAGGTGCACGCCGACGACCTTCGGCATACGCACGTTCCAGGGCAGACCGGCCATGACGTCGGCCGCATCGGCGCCACCGACACCGATCGCCAGCATGCCCAGACCACCGGCGTTGGGGGTGTGTGAGTCGGTACCGATCATCAATCCGCCGGGGAACGCGTAGTTCTCCAGCACCACCTGGTGGATGATCCCGGAGCCCGGGTTCCAGAAGCCGATCCCGTACTTTTGCGAGGCGGAGCGCAGAAACTGATAGACTTCGTTGTTCTCCTGCAGGGCGACCTGCATGTCGGCCGATACCCCGAGGCGGGCGCGGATGAGGTGGTCGCAATGCACCGTGCTCGGCACGGCGACCTGCTTGCGGCCGGCCTGCATGAACTGCAGCAGGGCCATCTGCGCGGTGGCGTCCTGCATGGCGACGCGATCCGGCCACAAATCGATCCAGCCGCTGCCCCGTTCCACGTCGGCGCTGTCGGCCTTGTCGAGGTGGGTGAAGAGGATCTTCTCGGCCAGGGTCAGATCGCGCCCCAGGCGTTGGCGCATCCGCCCTAGACGATCGGCAAAGGTGGCATAAAGCTTATGGATTCTCTCGCGCATGGGACGATTCCTTTCCTGCTGATCGGGCTCACCCGGGGCCCGGGAAACTGCGGGTAATTGGATTTTCTCATAGCAAGCGCGGCTCGAATGCACAGCCAGACGGCAGCCCCCCCGCCGCCGCATCGTGCCGTGTCGGGTCACGACGTTCCCCTGAGGATCACGCCTTTCGGTTGACGGAAGCAGCCGGCCAACAGCCGCGGCTCCGTACATTCTGAAGGGAGGGATTCGGCAATGATTTCTACGGGGAAGAGGAACTTGGGTCGAGTAGGCTTGGTGGCGCTGGGGCTGGTGGCGTGTCTGGTGCGCGCGGGGGTGGCGGTCACCTGTGGCGGAACGGTCACCGGCAGCGAAAAGCTCACCGCGAACCTGGACTGTCCGGCCAACAACCCGGTCGTGACCATCGACGGCGCCACGCTGGACATGGCGGGATATACGATTAGCGGGAACGGCGGGACCTGTGTGCACATGGCTGGCCGGGGTGCACGGCTCAAGAACGGCACCATCAGTGGCTGCGCGAACGGCATCGTCGCTGGAGGTCAGGGCGCGCATAAGATCACGGCCGTGATCGTGCGGAATCACGACAGCGTCGGCCTCTGGGTCGGCGGTGACGGGAACGTCATCAAGCTCACTGCGGCGGTGAACAACGGCACCTACGGATTCCTCGTCGGTGGCGATCGGAATCGAATCGAATCCTGCTCCGTGGCTCTCAACGGCTCGAGCGGTATCCAGGTAAGCGGCGATGACAACACCCTTACCAAGAGCGAGGCGATCTCCAATGGCGTCAACGGCTTTTCCGTCAATGGTGGAAAAAACAAGATCACCGGGAACGTGTCCGTCGACAACACAGGCGTCGGAATCTCCGTCACCGGGATCGGCAACAAACTCACCGACAATCGAGCTGAAAAGAACTCGGATCGGGGGTTCATGGTCACCGGGGAGAGCAGCGCGTTGACCGGCAACCTGGCCGTGGCCAACGGCAACGGC
>CAZWGW010001191.1:0-1702 GCA_964633565.1 uncultured Planctomycetaceae bacterium | reverse complement strand
CGATATCCGCGTCCGTCAATTGCGTCTCGAAGAGCGCTCGGCCCTTCGCCGGGTGCCACGTTACGCCGTTAACCCTGATCTGGCCTTTCGTCGGAGCAGTTGGGCCATCCGCTTTTGCTGGCGAGTGGCGGTGAGGATCGTCGGCGGACCGCAGGGAGGATCGGATTTTTTGCGGGGATAGTTGCGGTTGCACTTGTTTCCCCTCACGTACTGGTCGATGACGGCCGTGTCGAGCGCTGCGACCAATCGGTGAGAGCCCGGAATGGTAACGCAGGGCTGCTTCAGGAGGCCCCGAAAGGCCCGCAGCACGGCCGCCACGCTCATGCGACGAGGAGGAACGTGGCGTCGGTGGAGATGCTGCTCGGCATACAGCAGCATGACCCACAGTCCGATCAGCGACCAGTGGGCTTCGCAGAGGACGTGATCGGCGGCCCGGCTGCGGAGCTTACGACGGGCGAACGTCTGCTTGAAGTGCCGGTAGAACAGTTCGATGCCCCACCGGCGACGATAGATCTCGACGATATCGTGATCGCTCAACCGATGGGCCTCGCTGACCGACGTCACCAAATACCAGGGATGCCGCGCTCCCTGGACGACCACCAGCCGGAGCACCAGCGGCGGCTGACGGTGACGTGCGGCCTCATCGGGCCAGAGGTAAACCGTGCCCCGGGACTCCCGGGCGAATCCCAACTGCTTCAGGAGCCGCACGTTGCCGCCGACGCGGATCAAGAGATCATGACCGGCCGCCCGCAACGCGGACCACAGCGGATATCCCACAAAGCCGGCGTCCGCGGTGATCAGCGACTGCGGCGGCAGACTCGCCACCATGTCCCACAAATGGCTGCGCTCGTTGCTGTCCGACGCCCCCAGCCGCCAGTCCCAGGGAAGACCCGTGCCGGCATGCCAGAACGTCGTGAGCCACAGTTGCGGAGTGTCGGCTTTCAGGCGGCGTGAGCGATCGCTCTGGCGGCTGGATTTTCGGGAACGCCGCGTCGGCTTCCCGGAACGAGCCGCCCGCGGAGCAAACCGTCGTTCATTCGAGACCGTCCGGGCGAGTTCCAGCTTGCTGCCGTCCACGCCGAACACACAGCGGCCGGCGATTCGCCAATGCGCACGCAAGGAGCGTTGCAGCAACTGACGCAACGTGTGCTGCAATGGAACGAGCAGGGCCGTCGTCCAGTGAACCAGCCGCTTGGTGAAGGCTTGGTAAGAAATCGCCTGCGGAACGTCGCGCGGCCACAGCCGGCCCGCGATCTGGAGCACGGCCGCAAACCGACCTGTGAGCGTGGCCTCTTCCGACCAGACCCACAACAGGGCCATGGTCACCAGTCCGCGGAATGACCAGCGACTATCCCGGGGGGTGTTCAGTCCGCTGAAGTCCGCGTCCGAAACGAACCAGGCGATCACCTTCGCCAGGTCTTGTGCGCCCGCGGCAAATCCGTTACGACGACGATGGTCTCGATGCGACATGCCCGATTCCTTTCGGGTGAAAGTCCGATCTTTCCTTCCGTGTGGTAACTGAAAGAATGACCGAAACTCTCAATCGCATCGAGACTTGTTTCATCTCCTCAGATCAGGGTTAACGGCGTAACGTGGCACCCGCATTCGACGTGGCATCCGCCCTCCTCGGAACGATTCCCCCTCACGCCTCTCCCTGCCACTCCTCGATCTGCTGAATCAGCAGTTCTTTCTCGTCAAACTT
>CAZWGW010001190.1:0-1710 GCA_964633565.1 uncultured Planctomycetaceae bacterium | reverse complement strand
CCGTTCGGCGGGATCGGTCCGGTCGATCTCGACGACGGAGACGCCCAGTTCGGCCTTCTTGCGCCACTGGTCGGCCGATTGCTGCAGCATCGCGGCCACGGCGTCGTGGTCGCAATTGGTGCAGGGAGCGAAGAGGACCACCGCGAGATTGCGCCCAAGTTCCTCCTGGAGTTTCGCGCGGGCGGGCGAGTGCAGGAGTAAGTTCAACTCGTCGCGTGACGGGGACGGTTGCCAATGATCGATGACGAAGCTCCGGCCGGTCTCGTGATTGGTCCCGACGAGGGCCACGACCGGCGTCGACGGCGGAGCGGACGGGACGCCGTAGCGGCTCCACTCCACGGCCGCGTCGTTCACGTCGACCCGCTCGAGTTGGACGTTCAGGTCGGCGGCATCGCCGGCCAGCCACGCGGTGAGGTCGCTCGCGATGTCATCGGCGGCCAGGTCACCCGTCGTCGACATGATGCACAGCCGGTGGACGTCGCGCTCCGCGCGGAAGGCGGCGTCGCGCACGAGAAAATCGCAGGCGTGGACCGGGATCGCATTCGCCAGCACGATGGCGACCATGAGCCCGCCGGATCGTCCGCCGCGGTGTGACATGAAGCTTGTTCCCCATCGAAGGGAAGGACCGATCGACGGATACCAATGTATCACGTGGGAGCCGGACAATTCCATGCACCCGCCTCAGCGCGGTAGCATTCGCGCAAGGTGATCGTCATGCCCGCGTATGAAGTCGAAGCCAAGTATCCGTTGTCCGACTCCGCGCCGATCCGCCGGCAGTTGGCGGAACTCGGGGCTGTGCCGGGCGCGCCGGTCGCCCAGTGCGACACGTATTTCGCGCACCCGTTCCGTGACTTCGCCCGGACTGACGAAGCGTTCCGCCTGCGCAACGTCGGCGAACACAACGCCGTCACCTACAAGGGTCCGCTGGTCGACAAACAGACCAAGACGCGAGAGGAGATCGAGATTCCGATCGCGCCCGGCGCGGGTGCAGCCAGGCAAATGGCCGAAATGCTCCACGCGCTGGGTTTCCGCGCCGTCCGGTCGGTGGAGAAATCGCGGCAGCCATTTCACCTGTCGTGGCAGGGGCGCGAGTTTGAACTCGCCCTCGACACCGTCGCCGGGCTCGGGGAATTTCTGGAAATTGAGACTCAGGCCGATGCCGCGGAGTGGGAAGCGGCCCGCGACACGCTGCTGGCGCTGGCCTCCGACCTGGGGCTGGAGCAGTCGGAGCGGCGCAGTTATTTGCAGTTGCTGCTGGAACACGGCGCGCGAGGTGGAGCCGCAACGTAGTCGCGGCACGTCGTGACGCGGACCGAATTTGAACGTTGCGAACGAGTCGCGACGGTTCACCACCAAGAACTCGCGGACCCCGAAATTCGAGCCTTCTGCGAAGCGCGCGGGAGAATACGGCGTGGCATCCCGGCACGCTCCTTGCAACAATGGTCAACGCAGGTAACTGTGCCACCCCCGAGGCCCCGCGTTCCGTGAGGCAATGACATGAGCTGGTCCGCCATGGTGTGGGCCGGTGGATGAGTAATGCCGTTGACCGACTCAGGCAGGGGCCTGACGTGCAACGTTGGACGCCCAGACGGATGTAGCGGCTGGCCGGCCGATCTGGCTCGGGCACTCAGCGGCCCTCCTTCGTGCCCCCAAAAATTCCCCCAAAGTTCACTTGCACCCCCGTCCGCGGCCGATATACTGACTGCGTGT
>CAZWGW010001189.1:0-1726 GCA_964633565.1 uncultured Planctomycetaceae bacterium | reverse complement strand
AGGACGACCTGACGGCATGCGCGAACGTTTCTGCAATGCGATGCGTGCAGGGTCGATTCCCGGCAGCATAGTCTGCCGCGCTGCGCCGGGCGAATCAACGTGGTCGCTGCAGGTGTTTTCCGCCACGTACCACGCGGTCGGCCTGTGCCGGATGTCGCCTGGGTCGCGGCAGCGTGTTCGATGAGGCGGCCAGCGGGTAAGCTTTTCTACGGCTGCACGCCGGTCGGGATCGAGAACATGGGATCGTACTCTCCAACGAGGTCCCGTCCGGCAGACGGGACCTACCATGTCCAGAACGTACGTTGATTTCCCACAGAGTCTCGTTCGCGCCGGCGTGGCGCGGGAAGACATCACGCCGCCGGTCGGCACCTATCACCGCATGTGGGGGTCGGCCACGCACGATCGGTCGACCGGCGTGCATCGACCGCTGACCGCCACCGCGCTCGTGGTCGCGCCGCTTGATCCGCAGGCGGACGCCTCGCCCGCGATCTTTCTGGCGGTGGATCATTGCCTGCTCTGGACGAAGGAGATGAACACACTCCTGGACTCCGTGGCGGACAAGGCCGACGTGCCGCGTGACAGCCTGGTCGTCTTTTTCTCCCACACACACGCCGCCGGGCTGATGGGACTGGAACGCTGCTCGCTCCCCGGGGGCGATCTGATCCCCGGTTATCTCGCGGAACTGGCGGACACGCTCGCGGACTTGATTCGTGAGGCGCAGTCGGGCCTGCGGCCGGCGTCGATCGTATACGGAATGGGGCGCTGCGACCTGGCGACCAACCGGGACTACTTTGACGCGACGCGCGGCGAATACGTCTGCGGCTACAACCCGGAGGGAATCGCGGACGATACAGTGCTCGTCGCCAGGGTCGTCGACGACAGCCACTCCCCGCTGACCACGATCGTCAACTATGCCTGTCACCCGACGACGCTGGCGTGGGAGAACACGCTCATCAGCCCCGACTACATCGGCGCGATGCGCGAGGTTGTGGAATCTGCCACGCGGGCGCCGTGTTTTTTCATCCAGGGGGCCTCCGGTGACATTGGGCCGCGCGAGGGGTTTGTCGGCGACGTGACGGTGGCCGATCGCAACGGCCGGCGGCTTGGTTACGCCGCACTGGCGGCGCTGGAGTCGCTGCCGGCTCCGTATCAACGCCTCGCGTACGCCGGAGCGGTCGTATCGGGTGCGACGCTTGGTCCGTGGCGCTTTCAGCCCGCGCCGGACGAACGCCGGCGGGCGGCGTCGCTCTGGCAGGAATCGCGCACGACCGTCGCGCTCAAGTATCGCGGCGATCTTGGCTCGGCTGAGGAATTGCAGGCGGAGCGCACAAAGTGGGAGCAGGAACAGGCGGCCGCGGAGGCGGCGGACGACTCGACCCGCGCCCGCGACGCCCGCGCCATGATCGAGCGGGCCACGCGACGTCTGACCCGGGTCGACAGCCTGCCGCCGGGCGAGAGTTACCCATATCCGATCCGTGCCTGGCGGATGGGGGACGCGATCTGGCTGGCGCTCGACGGCGAGCACTACAACGTGCTGCAGCGCACGATCCGCGAGCACTTCCCCGACACGCCGATCATTATCGGCACGATCGCCAACGGTTCCAACGTCTGGTATCTGCCCGACGCTGCTTCGTACGGCAAGGGGCTTTACCAGGAAAGCGCCTCCGTCCTCGCGAAAGGTTCGCTGGAAACTCTCAGCGACGCGCTCATCAACACGGTGCACTCA
>CAZWGW010001188.1:0-1729 GCA_964633565.1 uncultured Planctomycetaceae bacterium | reverse complement strand
CCGGCGGACATCGCATTCCGGCAGCGATTCCTTGAGCAGCTCGATCCCGCGATCGCTCACCAGCGTATTCTGAACGAACAGGTAGCGCAGCCGCGAGAGGCCGCCGAGGTGAGCCAGCCCCGCGTCAGTCACCGGGCAGTCGACCAGCTTCAGCGAACGCAGACGGGACAAGCCTTTGAGGTGCGCCAGGCCCGCATCCGTGACGGCCGTTCGGTCGAGGTCGAGCGTCTGCAACTGCTTCAGGTCTGCGAGCAACTCCACGCCCTCATCTGTAACGGGAGTCACCGACAGGTTCAACGCCTCCAGCGCGCTCAGTTTACCGACCGTCTTGAGCGCATCGTCGCTGATCTTCTTGCAGAACCCCAGATTCAGGCCGCGCAGATCGGTGAGCGCGGACAGTTCGGCCACACCCTTGTCGGTTACGCCTGTGCAGAAACCGAGATTCAACTCCCGTAGCCACGTCACCCGCGCGACGTGTGCGAGGGCGGCGTCACTGATCCGTGTTTCGTACAGACTCAGCCGTTCCAGTTTCGGAAACGCCGTCAACTCCGAGAGGTCGTCGCCGATCTGCTTGCAGTCCAGGTGGACTCCGACCACATCGCCGTCGTCGTTCGTCTCGATCCGGGCTCCCCATTGTTCGAGCGTCGCCAGCGCCCGGGCAGGATCAATCGCAGCCGCGGGTTCGTCCGCGGCCGCGGTCCCGGCGTGCATTAGGAGGGCCGCCAACAGCACGGCACGGCACATCGCAGCCTCCGATTCAGTCCGTAAACTCGTTCCCCACCTTCCGTGCCCTTAGCGGCTTGTCCAGGTCGATCCCCAGCGCCAGTCCGATTTCGACCAGCAGGTTCCACCCTGCGGCCATCTGCACGAACGGTGAGAGGTCCCCCGCATCCGGGATGCGGATCGTCGGAAACTTCGTCTCGCGCGCCGCGATCGCGACGACCGACAGTCCCACCCCCTTGACGAGCACGTCCGCAAACTTCTGCTCCGATTCGTGGTACGGGTCGACCCAGATCACGACGTCCTCCGCGTTCATGACCTCTTCGACGCCGTGGACGGCATACGTCCCCTCCAGGTAGTCGGCCGGCTTGCGGGTGATCTCGTTGGTCTTGAGCGTCAGTTCTTCGGCGACGCCGTCGTTGCGCCCGGCCCAGTAGATCGTGCCGGCCGACGCGATGCGCTTGACGAGGGCTGGGTCAATCGCGAGCGTCAGGGCCTGCGCGAAGGCGTCTCCCAGTTCGCGGCACCGCGCGGAGAGCGACGCCGTATTGGCCACCGACTCCAGCAGCGCGCGATAGAACAGCGCCTGTTCAATCACGCTCTTGGTGGCGGCGACGGCGCTCTCCGGGCCGCAACTGAGCACGTAGCCCTGCGTCGCCAGTGACTCGAGCTTCGAGTCGGCGAACGCCGTGAGCGAGTAGCGGTGCGCGTGGCCGGTCGACTCCAGTTCGGAGAACAGGCCGATCACTTCCGCGGTCCGGCCGGAATTGGACAGGGCGAAGACGGCCCAGTCGGAGAGGTCGTATTCCAGCGCCTGCCGGGCGGCTTCAGTCTGCAGCGTGATGGGCCAGCCAGCGCGCCGGGCGTGGGCGATGATGCTCTTCGCGGGGAAGATGCGGCTGGAGCCTTCGCCGGTGAGGAACAGCCCCCCCGCCTCGCGGACCGCTTTGGCGGTGCCCGCCATGCGCTGGGCGTCGAAGTTGCGGATCACGTCCGCCGCGGCGAGCAT
>CAZWGW010001187.1:0-1733 GCA_964633565.1 uncultured Planctomycetaceae bacterium | reverse complement strand
GGTTGCCGCCGCACCAGTTGCGGCTCCTCCCCTTCCGTATTTCAACCCACTCACCGCCGGGCAGGTCGCCGATGGCTGGATCAGCCTGTTCGACGGCCATACGCTGTTCGGCTGGCAGTCCAACAACCCGGAGATCAACTGGTCGGTCAAGGACGGCGTGATCACCGCCGACGCGGGCCCGATCGGACTGCTCAACACGACGTCGCCGTTTGCGGATTACGAACTGGTGTGCGAATTCCGCATGGCGGAGGGAGGAAACAGCGGCGTCTTTCTCCGAACGGTGCCGCAGCCGAAGGACGTCAAAGCCGATTGCTACGAGCTCAATATCGCTGATGAACATCCGCAGGGATTCACGACCGGCGCGATCGTCGGCCACAAGGCGACGGAGCAGCCCATCAAGGGGTCCGGCGGCTGGAAGACATTTCACGTCCGTGCCGAGGGGAACCACGTCACCGTCCGGCTCGACGGCGCGCAGGTGCTCGACTACACCGACGAAACCAGCGCCCGTTCGTCAGGGCTGATCGGCCTGCAGAAGAACGTCGGCAGGATTGAGTTCCGGAACATCGTGCTGCGCCCGCTGGGGATGCAGTCGTTGTTCAACGGCACGGACCTCGCCGGCTGGCGCGTCGTCCCCGGGTCGAAAAGCGAGTTCACCGTGCAGGACGGCGCGGTTCAGGTCAGGGGAGGCCAGGGGTTTCTCGAAACGGAGCAGGCGTTCGGCGACTTCCTCTTCCAGTGCGACGCCATCACGCACGGGACCGACCTCAACAGCGGCTTCTTCTTCCGCGCGCAGCCCGGCACAGAATCGGCCCCCTCCAACGGCTACGAGGTGCAGATCCACAACGGCTTCGAGGCGGACGACCGCACGAAGCCGACGAACGCCGGCACCGGAGCGATCTTCCGCCGGACCGAGGCCCGTCGCGTCGTCTCCAGCGACAACGAGTGGTGTACGCTCACACTGGCGGCGAGCGGCAACCATTTCGCCGTTTGGGTCAACGGCTACCAGGTGACCGACTGGACGGATGAACGGCCGACCGATGACAACCCCCGCAAAGGCCGCCGGGACTCCGCCGGACACATCAGCCTGCAGGGGCACGATGCGACGACGGATCTGTCATTTCGGGGGATGCGGGTGCTGCCGCTTCAATAGCGCACGGCGCAGCAGGTGCCACGCGACCGGTTCGGGTTGTCGGTGTTGCACCTGGCACCTGCGACGTTGTTGAGCGTGAATCGGCCCGGTTCCGAGTCGGCGCACGGCGCTCGTACGGGGCTATAACCCTTCATTCAGCGGCTGCAACTCGGCCGGCACAAATCGCCCGTCCTTGCGGACGAGCTCACCGTCGAACCACACCTCGCCGCCGCCATACTCCGGGGTCTGGATGCAGACCAGGTCCCAGTGCACACGGCTCCGGTTGCCGTTGTCGGCCCGCTCGTAGGCGTTCCCCGGAGTAAGGTGGAACGAGCCGCCGATCTTCTCATCGAACAGCGTGTCGAGCATCGGCTGCCGGACTCGGTTGTTGCAGCCCAGCGACCACTCGCCGAGATACCGCGCTCCTTCGTCCGAGTCGAGGATCTCGTTGAGCCGCGTCGTGGCGTTCGCACAGGTCGCGTTGACGATCTTCCCCTCGCGAAACTCAAACCGCACGCCGTCGAACACCGTCCCCTGATAGAGCGACTGTGCATTGTAGGTTACGACACCATTCGCGCTGTCCCGGATCGGGCAGGCCGGAGGC
>CAZWGW010001186.1:0-1748 GCA_964633565.1 uncultured Planctomycetaceae bacterium | reverse complement strand
AGGTCATACCGTCCGGTCCCGCCCAGGAGACGGCGGTGATGCAGCGGGTGCTGCTGGCAGCGATCTACGCCGCGCGGACGGAGCTGGTGCTGACAACGCCGTATTTTGTGCCGGACGAAGATCTCGTCACCGCCCTGATTTCCGCCGCTCATCGAGGGGTCCACGTGACGCTGATCGTGCCGGCGCGGGTCGACTCGCGCCTCGTCCAGTGGGCCTGCCGGGCATTCCTGGGGGACCTGGCCCGCGCCGGCGTCAACGTGCAGTTGTTTGAGGGGGGGCTGCTGCACACCAAGTCGGTCACCATTGACGGCGAGTTCAGTCTGTTCGGGTCGCTCAACCTCGACCCGCGCAGCCTGCACCTCAACTTCGAGATCACGGTCGGAATTTACGACGCCGGCCTCACGCACGAACTGCAGCGGCTGCAGACCAGCTATTGCACGCTCTCACGCCCGCTGGTGCTCAATGAATGGGGCAAACGCTCCCCGCATGTGCGACTGCTGGAGAACACAGCGCGCCTGTTCGGCCCGCTGCTGTGACGTTGCCGGTGGTTTCCGGTATCGTAGACCATCATGCCCGAACAACTCTCCCTGCTGATCCGCTCCGGCAATCCGCTGATCTCCATCGAAACGATCGACGAAGAGAGAGCGAGCGGCGTCGTCGCCGAGGCGGCGAAGAAGTTGTCTCGGCCGCTCTATGAGTGGTCGATGACCGGAGGCCTGTGCCCCATCGACAACGGGCGGAAGAAGGACGCCGTCACTTCGGGCGGCAAGGCGGTGGATGCACTGCAGAAGATCCGCGACAGTTGTTTCGCGCGGACGGTGTTCCTGTTCAAGGACCTCGGGCCGCACTGCAAGGACGGCCTGGTGCACCGCACGCTGCGCGACCTGTGCGACACGTTCACCACTTCGAAGTCGGCGATCGTGATGCTTGATGCGCTGCCGATCCCGGAAGAGATCCGCAAGTTCACGGTGCGGTATGAGATCGGCTGGCCGTCGGCCGAGGAACTGGAGGCGGTCGTCAAGCGCACCTACAAGCAGTTGCAGCGGGACTGCTATGAGCAGGTGACGTCGAAGCTCACACGGCGGGACATCGAGCAGCTCGTGCAGACGCTGCGCGGACTGTCGTGCGCCCAGGCAGAGCGGGTCATCGCCGGCGCGGTCCTGGACGACTTCGCCCTGACGGCCGAAGACCTGCCGGGAATCATCGAGTCGAAGCGGACGCTGCTCGGCTCACAGGGGTGTCTGGAGGCGATTGCCGCCGACTTTTCGCCGGATGACATCGGCGGTCTGGAGAACCTGAAGGCCTGGCTCAAGCGGCGGCGGAACGGGTTCACGCGCGAGGCGCGGGAGTTCGGCCTGGAGTCGCCGCGCGGGCTGCTGATGCTGGGCGTCCCCGGCTGCGGCAAGAGCCTGTGCGCGAAAGTGGTTGCCGCCGACTGGAAGATGCCGCTCCTGCGGCTGGACCCGGGTGTGCTGTACCAGAAATACATCGGCGAGAGCGAGAGCCAGTTGCGGCAGGCACTGGCTCAGGCGCAGGCGATGGCCCCCTGCGTGCTGTGGATCGACGAGATCGAGAAGGCATTTGCATCAGCCGCGGCGGCGTCCGCCGACGGCGGATTGTCGAAACGGATGTTCGGCACCCTCCTGTCGTGGATGCAGGACCACCGCCATCCGATCTTCATCATTGCGACGGCCAACGATATCTCGGCGCTCCCTCCCGAGCTGATGCGCAAGGGGCGGTTCGATGAG
>CAZWGW010001185.1:0-1750 GCA_964633565.1 uncultured Planctomycetaceae bacterium | reverse complement strand
GGTCCGCACCTGACTCTCGGCGGCTGTCCCACTGGCGAGTTTCAGCTTGAGTTCTTCCAGTTCGCGTTCTTTGTCCTTGAGCTGCGCCGCCAGTTTCCTGGTGCGCGCCACCACCTCGGCCGGCCCGACCTTGAGCAACTCCGACAGCTCACGCACATCGGCCTCCAGCCGCTTGACGGCGGCCACCGCCCCCACTCCGGTCTGTGCTTCCATCCGCCGCACCCCCGCCGCCACCCCGGTCTCAGAAACGATTCGGAACAATCCTATCTCCCCGGTCTGCCGGCAATGCGTCCCTCCGCAGAGCTCCTTGCTGAAGGTATCGATCGTAACCACGCGAACCTGCTCGCCATACTTGTCACCGAAAAAGGCCAACGCCCCCCCGGCCACCGCCTCTTGGATCCCCATCACCTGCGTCTTCACGGCTTCGTTTTTCCGAATTTGATCATTGACCATCGATTCGACGGCTTCGATGTCCTTCACGGAAAGCGGCTTGAAATGCGCGAAATCGAACCGCAGCCGATTGGGCGCAACCAAGGAGCCGTATTGCTTGACGTGTGGGCCGAGCAGGTCACGCAAGGCCGCATGCACCAGATGCGTCGCGGTGTGATTTCTCGCCGCGTCCTGTCGACTGTTCGGCTGAATCTGGGCCTGTAGGCGATCTCCCTCGCGCAGTCGGCCGGCTTGCACGATTCCCTTGTGCACGATCATGGTGGGAATCGGCCGTGAAGTCTCCGTCACCTCCAGCCGACCTTCGGGCGCCAGGAGGAGGCCCTGGTCTCCGACCTGCCCGCCGCCCTCCGGATAGAAGGGAGTGACGTCAAGCACGACTTCCACCACGTCGCCCTGCACGGCTTCTTTGACAAGCTGCTCGTTCTTGAGCATCGCCTGCACCACACTCTCGGTCTGCAGGCGCTCATACCCGACGAACTGCGAGCCGGCGAGCCGCTTCGCCAACTCCGTCAGGACGGGACGGGTTTCGTCCATTTCGAAAGCCGCCGACTTGCGCGCACGGGTCCGCTGTTCGTCGATCGCCGAATCAAACCCGGCCTCGTCCAGGGTGAGCTGCTGTTCGCGGCAGGCCTCAACGATGAGGTCGGTGGGAAATCCGTACGTGTCATAGAGCTTGAACACCTCGGCCCCCGGCAACATGGTCTTCCCGGCCGCCTTCGCTCTTGCGATGACATCGTTCAGAATCGGCAGTCCCTGGTCCAAGGTGGCGATGAATCGTTCTTCCTCCCCTTCTGTCACTTCCCGAATCGTTCCGGCAGCCGTGCGCAGTTCAGGATAGACTCCGCCCATGCAATCGACGACCGAGGCCGTCAGGCCATGCAGGAACGGTTCGGCGACCCCCAACAAACGGCCGTGCCGTGCGGCGCGCCGCAGGATGCGCCGCAGAACATAGCCACGTCCTTCGTTGGAGGGAAGAATCCCGTCGGCGACGAGAAACGAAATCGCCCGCAAATGGTCCGCGATCACGCGCATCGACCGGGTGGAGGCCAAGGCAGCGCCGTGACGTTGTTTCGTCCGCTCCCCGATGGCCAGCAAGATCGGCGCAAAGAGATCGCTGTCGTAATTGCTGTGCTTGCCTTGGACCACGGCCGCCAATCGCTCCAATCCCATCCCGGTATCGATGCTGGGTTTGGGCAGGGGCTGTCGTTCGCCCTTGTCGTTCTGGTTGTACTGCATGAACACCAGGTTCCAGATTTCAATGACGCGATCGCCGTCACCGTTCGGACGATCGTCGCCGGGC
>CAZWGW010001184.1:0-1750 GCA_964633565.1 uncultured Planctomycetaceae bacterium | reverse complement strand
GCAGGCGCAGCGCCAGCCGGGTTCGGCGTTTAAACCGTTTGTGTACACCGCCGTGAGGTTTGTTCTCGGGCTGGCACTGCCGCTGATGATCCTGGGGGGCGGCGCCCTCGGTATTGTCGACTTCTGGACCAGCGTCTGCATTGGCGGCGGAGCAGGCTGTGCCGGCATGATGCTCCCGGCACTCTGGCTGCGGTGGCGAGTCGGGCGGCGTCAGTTGCGTCTCGGCACGATGTTGCCCGATTTCCTGGATCTGACTGTGACGTGCCTTGAAGCCGGGCAGAGTTTCGAGGCGGCCCTGCAGCGCGTGACGGATGAAATGCGCGAAGCCCATCCCATGCTGGCGCTGGAACTGACGATCGTGCAGCGCGAAATGGCTTTCGGCGCCTCGCCCCATCGCGCGATCCGCAATTTTGCGGACCGGTCCGGACTGGAGGTCGTGCGGACGCTCGCAACGTTCGTGGAACAGGCCCAGAAATACGGCTGCAGCATGACGGAGTCGCTCAGGACTCATGCCGAGATGCTCCGGGACTTGCGAGAACAGCGGGCAGAAGAGCTGGCGCAGAAGGCCGCCGTCAAAATCCTGTTCCCGACCCTGTTGTTCATTTTTCCGCCGATCCTGATCACGCTCGCGGGACCGGCAGTGCTCGATTTCCGCCAGAAGCTGGGACCAGAAACTTCGGCTTCCGCCCCAAGCGAACTTCCTTGAATCGCGTCGCACGAGACAGAATCGGACCATGACCCTCTGCCACGGCAGCTACCGAGTTGGACCGGTCGTCCACCCGAAACGTCTGTCGAGCGCACCCTGCGCTTGCCGCCGTTCGCGCCAGGGGACGTCGGCCGTGGAACTGGCGCTGATCCTCCCCGTAGTGATCGCCCTCGCGCTCGGCACGGTCGATCTGGGGCGCGTCGCCCATTACGAAAACGTGCTGTCCAACGCCGCCCGCGTGGGCGCCGACTACGGCGCGACGCATCGTCTGTACTCCTTCAACCGCACCCAGTGGGAATCCCGAATCATCGCCCGCGTGCAGGAGGAAGCCGCCCACCTCCCGCATTACGACCCCACCCGATTACAGGTCCACGTAGACACCTTCACCCAGGCCGACGGTACGCTGCGCGTTGAGGTCGAAGCCGCGTATCCGTTCGAGATGACAGTCGATTGGCCCGGTCTCCCGGGAGGCATCGATCTCCGGCATCGGACTGCGGAGCAGGAATACCGATGAGACGCCGCGCCGACATCGCTGAACAGCATCCGCAGGACAGCCGACCCTGGGCGGCCTCCTCCGCGCACCGGCGGCGCGGCGCGGCGCTCGTCGAGGGAACGCTCGTGCTGGGCGTGTTCCTCGTGATTATCTTTGCGATCTGTGACCTCGGGCTTGCGGTCCTCCGACAGAACGCCCTCGCCGCGGCGGCGCGAAGGCTGGCGCGCTCCGCCATCGTGCACGGTGACAGTGCCGGCCCGCAGTTATCGGAGTGGGGTCCGGCCACGTACGTTGACACTGCGGCGCACGCGTCCGAACCCGCCGCCGCAGTGCGACCTGTCCTCGTGACGCTCAACCCGGCCAACGTGTCGATCAATGTCACCTGGCCGGACGGGGGAAACAGGACCGGACAGCGGGTCACGGCTGTCGTGACCTGTCAACACGCACCGATACTCCCATTTCTGTTTGGGAGCGGCCCGCTGCAGTTGCGCGGGGACTCCACCATGCGCATTGAGCACTGAAACCGCGATGACCACCGGGACACCTCGCAA
>CAZWGW010001183.1:0-1758 GCA_964633565.1 uncultured Planctomycetaceae bacterium | reverse complement strand
GCAACGCGAGATTGCCCACATCCGGATCGGCGTTGGCCGCGGAACGATCCGCGTCCGCGAGGAGGACCTGGTGCGGTTTCTCGCGGATCGCGCGTGTGAGCCGCGCGAGAGAGTTCCCGCTGCTCCGCAGTTGAAACTCAAACACCTGCATTTGCCGCGGAGCAGATCTCGCGGCCGGTGATGGACATGCTTTGACTACCCGACCGCTCGCTGGGCTGCGTCGTGGAGGTAATCGGTCGCATGCGACAAGTGACTGTAGACCCGAGCCACCATGCTGGGATCAGCATGCCCCATCAGCACGCTGACGGTCAGGGCGTCAATGCCTCGGCGCAGGGCGTGGTGACACCACGAATGCCGGAACGCCGTCAGGCAGTATTTTGGCGCGAGCCGACAGGCCATCCGGTAGGTGAGTTTGCGCTTGGCTTCTTCCTTCAATTTAGCGGAGGTCTTGGGGCGGGATTGTCCGGAGACATTGAAGTCAGGCCGGAGTTTTGGAATCAGGCTGTTGATGTCGTGCGGCGACACACGCATCCCCCGCTCTTTCATGACCTGTCGCCCCATGCGAATCTGAATGAGGGAGAAGGCACAGTTCACGGCTCTCGGAGTCCATGGCCGGCCATCGCAGTTCGTGAAAACTCGTTCTGGTCGCGCCATCATTCTTCGCCGGACGATCCGGGCCGCAGTCTCGGTGAGGTAAATGATCCGCGGTGCCCGCCGCATTTTCTCCTCGTCGCGGGGGAATACGATGCGATTCTGGGGCAGATCGACGTGGCGAGGCTCGATGGCGACGCACTCTGCCGCACGGGCTCCGGTCTCCCACGCGAAATCGAGCAGATCGCGAAAGGGCTGATTCGGAACGTTTTCCAGGATGCGGCGATATTCCTCGGGGGTGATCACGATCTCACGGCGTCCAGCGCGGGGCTTCTTAAGGTGGGCGATGGGGGAGCGCTCGATCAACCCCTGTTCCTCGGCCCATTTCATGGCGCGCTGAATCGAACGGCAATGATTTCGCTTGGAACCGCTGCTCAAGTGGTCGTAACTGTCGATCCATTCCTGCACGTGGAACGGACGCAGTTCGGCGACAGTCAGATCGGGCATTCGTTCGACAAGGAGTTGCAGCCGATCGCGATACCAAGCGTAGGTGTGGGCAGCGCGGTGTTTTTGGCACCAGTCCAGAAACTGATCGACGACTGCCGCCACGGAGTCACCCCGGACCCGCGGGGCGAGTTTTGGGCGCTGCATCAGCTTGTGGTAAGCGGCGAATGCCGCCTCGCGGTCTCTCCCGAGCGGGATCTGCTGACCGTCCAGAGTGACGTACCAGCCGCGCCTGCGGCGCAGCCAGGGCTTGGGAAACTTTGGCATGGCGAACCTCTCTTGCTGGAACCTTGAACTACCAAGGGTGAGCCAGAGTGCTCGCTCGCAACCCTCATCCGCGGCAACGGATGGGGGTTTTTCTGTGCCAAGATCTGTGCCAACGGGTTTGGCTGTCGTCGTAAGTCCAGTATCCCCGGCAGGATTCGAACCTGCAACCTTCGGCTCCGGAGGCCGACACTCTATCCAATTGAGCTACGGGGACTTGCGCACAAACGACCTGAAATCTACGACCGGACCGGCGGACTGTCAACCGCCCGGCAGTTGCCTGAAAACGCGGCGTTCCAACGACTTTTCCGCAGACTCCCGCCCCGTTACGATCCGCCCGACTCTCGCACATTTTGACAGTTGCTCGACTCGGGAGACACTCGTGTATCGCTGCTTGTT
>CAZWGW010001182.1:0-1758 GCA_964633565.1 uncultured Planctomycetaceae bacterium | reverse complement strand
CGGCTCACGCACGATCCGCCTGAGCGCCGGCGTGCGGAGCGCGGCCAACAGGACGACGTGCCGCTTCTGCAGCCGCAGCAGCGATGCGCGGAACTGTTCGGAGGTTTCCGCGTCGACCACGTCGGAGAGGACCACGATCAGCGACCGTTTCGCCTGCCGCCGCTGCAGCGCGGCGAACATGGGGATGAAGTCGGACTCGCGCCAGGCGACCTGGGCGTCGTAGACGCAGTCCGCCAGTGCGTTCATCGAGGCGGCCCCGGTCACGGGCGGAAGGTAGCCGCGCACCTGGTCGTCGAACATCCCCAGCCCGCAGCGGTCGCCGCTCTGCAGCGCCACGCGTCCCAGCAGCAGGGCCGCATCGACGGCGCAATCGAGCTTGGAGCCGCGGTCGGTCTCGGTCCCCATCAGCCGACCGCAGTCGATGACGATCATCACGTCGCGGTGCCGCTCGATCTGGTAGCGGCGGACGATCGGCCGGCGGAGGCGCGCGGTCGTCCGCCAGTCGATCCGCCGCGGGTCGTCGCCGAAGCGGTAGTCGTGCAGCGACTCGAATTCGGTCCCGTGGCCGTGCTGCCGCGAGTAGGTCACCTTGTCGAGCAGCACGATCTCGGCTCCCGCGTCCTTCAGAAGTTCGTCGCGCGAGGCATACTGTTCCGGCAGGACCTTGACCTGACCCGCACACTCAACGGCCTGCTGGGCCTCCAGGAACCGCAGCGGCCCCTCCAGGCGGACCCAGACCGGACCGAAGCGGTGCAGCCCGCGAACGGGGATTCGCAGCGTCTCTTCGATCGTCTGGCTCCCCCCCGCCGCCAGCAGGTCCAGCCGGTGCAGGCAGAACCGCGGGCTGGCGGCCGTGGGGACCACGTCGCGGACGTCGCCCCGGTTGACGAACTGACCGCTCCCCTCCACCGTCCACTCCACGCGGAACGGCAGGTTCCGGCCGACGAGGGTCGGCAGGCGGCGGTGCACCCTGATGCCGCGCAGTTGCTGCCGGAGGTCCCGATAGTCGCGGAGACAGACCGCAACGACGGCGGCCGTCAGGACGAGCAGCAGCACAACGGCGGCTGCGGGAACGACGAGGCCCGCCAGCGCGAACAACGCGGCTGCAAACGCCGTCCGCACGAGGTTCACGCCCGGCCGGACCCTCACCGCGGCACCTCCACCGATTCCATCAGTTGCGCCAGCACCTCGTCGGTCGTGGTTCCCTCCAGCTCGGCGGACGGGCTGAGCACGACGCGGTGCCGCAGCGCCGGGATGCTCGCCGCCTTGATGTCGTCGGGCGTGACGAAGTCGCGTCCCGCGAAGCGCGCCAGGCTCTTGGCCCCCATCAGCAGCATCAACCCGGACCGCGGGCTGGCCCCGACGGCGAGGGCGTCGTCCTCGCGGGTGGCGTGCATCAGCCGCTGCACGTAGCCGATCACTTCTTGCCGCACGTGCGTGTCGCGGATCGTCTGGCGGGCCTGCAGGATGTCGGACGGCGAGACGACGGAATTGACCCCCATCCGGAGCGGATCGGAGAGGCCCCCGGTGGCGTGGTGTTCGCGGAGCACACGCTGCTCCTCGTCAGCGGCGGGATAGCTGACCAGCACCTTGAACATGAACCGGTCGAGTTGGGCCAGCGGCAGGGGGTAAGTCCCCTCCTGCTCGATCGGGTTCTGCGTGGCGAAGGCGATGAACGGCTCCGGCAGGCTGTGCTGCACGCCGTCGTAAGTGACGCGCAATTCCTGCATCGCCTCCAGGAGGGCCGACTGGGTCCGC
>CAZWGW010001181.1:0-1761 GCA_964633565.1 uncultured Planctomycetaceae bacterium | reverse complement strand
GACGATCGACTTCAAAACGTGCTTCATCGACCAGCCGCTGTCCATGAACTCCACGGCCAGCCAGTCGAGCAATTCGGGGTGCGTCGGGCGGTCCCCCTTGATGCCGAAGTCCTCCGGCGTCGTGACGAGGCCTTGCCCGAACAACTCGGCCCACCAGCGGTTGACGACGACCCGCGCGGTGAGCGGATTGTCGCGCCCTACGAGCCACCGGGCCAGGTCGAGCCGCGTCTGTCGCCCGGCCGTCGATTGCGGCGACGACAGCAAAGCGGGCGTCGCGGGGGCAACCGGATCGCCGGGGCTGCGGTAATCGCCACGCGTGAAGAGCGTCGATTGGCGCGGCTCGGCCCGTTCCCGCATCACGAGTGTTGTCGGGACGTTGATCGCTTTCAGGTCCGCTTCGAGTTTTGTGACCTGCTGCGTCAGTTTCTGCGATGATTCATCGCGTTCCTGGCGGTACTTCGCGAGCGTGCGCCGCTGTTCGGGCGTCCGGTTCTCGGCGGGCGTTTCCAGCACGGCGGCGACATCGGCGGAGATCGAATCTCCGCCGACATTTCCGGTCACGGCCGACAGCCGCAACCGGCCGATCGTCCGCGAGCCACCGTAGTTCTGCTCCAGCCGGAACGTCAGCACGCTGCCGCCGTCGAACCCCAGCGGGGCGGCCGTCTCAAATTGGGCCCAGTGCGGCGCGTGAAACTTCGGATTGATGGCCCAGCCGGTCTTGGGATCGGCGTCGATCGCGCCGGCGACGTTGAGGTTCTTCTGTGAAAAGTCGGCCGTGGCCCTCGTGAAGGCGACCGCCTGCCCGTCGCCGCCGGTGCGGGGACGCGTTTCGGCCGCGAAGGTGTGCAGCACGAAGTTCGGCCGCTGGGCATCGCCGCGGCCCGGCCCCTGGCCGGGGAGCGACGGGTCGGTCAGCGTCTCCAGCTTGATGGCGCGGATGCCGGTGAGATCGGTTTCCACTTGGACCGTATACGTGTCGCGGTCGGGCGCTTCGCCGCTGAGCAGGACGGAACCGTCTTCCAGCACTTCGTGCGTCGCGCCGCCGAGCGACTCGAAGCTCGTCACCTTGAGCACGTGCTCGCGCGGCGCTGCGGCCAGTTCATTGCGGAGCGCGGCCTCCCACGCGGCATCCGGAGACTCCAGTTCCTTCGCCCGCTGCGCCAGTTCGTCCTTGACGGACGTCAGCTCCTGCCGCAGTTTGTCGCGCGCGGCCGTCACAGCGGGGTCGGCCAGTTCCATCTCCGGCCCGAGGAACCGGATCGAACCCGGCACGTTCGGATTCGACCGATCGGCCTCGATCTCCGTGTTGTTGAAAAACGCGAACAGGCCGTAGTAGTCGCGCATCGTGAACGGGTCGTATTTGTGGTCGTGGCACTGGCAGCACTCGAGCGTCGTCCCGAGCCAGACCATCCCCACCGTGTTCACCCGGTCGAAGACCTGATTGACCCGCGTCTCCTCCGGCTCGCTCCCCGCTTCGACGTTGCACGGCGCACAGCGTCCGAAGCCGGTGGCGATCCGTTGCGATTCCGTCGCGTCGGGCAGCAGGTCCCCCGCAAGCTGTTCGATCGTGAACCGGTCGAACGGCATGTCGGCGTTGAGCGCATCCACCACCCAGTCGCGATACGGCCACAGGTCGCGAAAGTCGTCCCGCTGGAAGCCGTGCGAATCGGCGTAATGCGCATAGTCGAGCCACGGCCGCGCCCAGCGGACGCCGAACTGGTCCGATTCCAGCAGCAGATCGACGAGCGCTTCGTACGCGCG
>CAZWGW010001180.1:0-1768 GCA_964633565.1 uncultured Planctomycetaceae bacterium | reverse complement strand
GCTCGCACTGGCCCAGGTGAACATCGATATGATCACCACCAGCGAGATCAAGATCTCAGTCCTCGTGGCGCGCGACAAGTGCGACGCGGCCCTCAAGGCCGTCCACCGCGGCTTCAACCTCGACGCCGAAGCGATCGCCGTTCCGGGCGTCGGTGTGCGCCAGAAATCGTCGCACGTCTGGAACATCGGACAGGACGAACTCGTGCGGGAAGTCGTCAGCCGGCTGTCGCACATGGAGGACATCGTCGTCAGCGAAGTGCAGCTCGACGATACGCAGTCGCGGATCACACTCCGCAGCCTGCCGGACAAGCCGGGCGTCTCGGCGCAACTCTTCTCGGCCGTCGCGGAAGGGGACGTGATGGTCGATATGATCGTGCAGAACGTGAGCCACAAGGGGCACGCCGAGGTGTCGTTCACCGTGCCGCGCGAGGACCTGCAGCGCTGCCTCCTGCTGGTGCGGGAGGTCGTGAGCGACTGGCCGGAGGCGGAACTGAGTTTCGATCAGGACATTGCGAAGCTGTCCGTCATGGGGATCGGCCTGCGAACGCACACCGGCGTCGGCGAACGGATGTTCCGCGCGCTGGCCGAAAAAGGGATCAACATCCAGATTATCAACACGAGCGAGATCCGGATGAGCGCCGTCGTGGCCCGCGACCAGGGCGTGGCCGCGCACGAGTGTCTGCTGGAAACGTTCGGGCTGACGCAATGAGCGGGGAGATGAGGGATCAGGGATGAGCGATGAGTGATTCTGCGGGACAGCCGCGGATGAATATCCGCGGACGAGCGAGGCGTAGGCCCGCGTATCGCCGCAGGATGGAGGACGTATTCCAATTTGATCGGGAAACACCCTCATCGATGTCATGCCCGTCCGTCTGATCCAGATCACCGACCTGCACCTCTTTGCCGATCCCGGCGCCCAACTTCGCGGCGTATGTCCCCGCGCGCGATTCGAAAACATCCTCGCCGCGCTGAAGTCGGAGCGACCGGGCGCCGACCGATTGATTATCACCGGCGACCTCACGCACGACGACCGCCGGGAGACGTATTTGCAGCTCCGGGACCTGCTGTCCGACTGGCTCGACATCCTGCGCGTCATCCCCGGCAATCACGACGACCGGGCTGCGATGCGCGACGTCTTTGGCGACCGTGTGCAGGTCGCCGCCGGGAGAAATGTCTTCGCGGAAGAGATCGACGGCTGGCAACTGATCGGCCTCGACACGCAGCTCAGCGGCTCCGTCGCCGGCCGCACTGGGAAAGAGCAGCTTGATTGGCTGTCAGAACAACTGTCGACCGCCGGCGATCGGCCGACGCTGTTGTGCCTGCATCACCCGCCGGTTTCAATCGGCAGCCGCTGGCTGGACGAAGTCGGATTGCAGGATGCGGCGGACCTCAACACGATCCTGGCGCGACACCCGCAGGTGAGGTTCGTCTGCTGCGGACACGTGCATCAGGAACTGGCAATCGGCGGTGGCCGGCGCACCGTGCTGACCACCCCCGCGACGGCCGTGCAGTTCCGGCCGGGGACGGACACATTGGAGATTGATGATGCGCTGCCGGCGTATCGGGCGTTTGAACTGCAAAATGACGGGACGTGGCGGTCTCGCGTCGTGCGAGTTGCCGCTGGTCCGCTGGTTTGACACCCCCCATGACCGCGGGGAGAATCCGGAATCGAAGCCACTTTATCGCGACGCAGAGCGTTCGTCGGGTCTCCACTCACGACGATGTGATGTACCGGCAGGGTCCGATGCAGATGGTCGAAATTCTCAAG
>CAZWGW010001179.1:0-1770 GCA_964633565.1 uncultured Planctomycetaceae bacterium | reverse complement strand
CCCGCCGAATAGCCGACCAGGCGCGGCCGCTGTCGCACCTCGTCGGCCGAGCGCTCGACGTGTACGACTGCGAAGCATTGATTGGACGGGGCGGCATGGGCTGGGTCTTTCTGGCGCGGCACCGCGACCTGCACCGGTCCTGTGCGCTGAAAATCCTGGCCCCGCGGCTGCTGGAACACGACGCCGATTATCTGGCGCGGTTTCACAACGAGGCGCGGGCGGCGGCGGCGCTGGTGCACCCGAACATCGTGACGACGCACGCGATCGGGCGGCACGAGGACTTCCATTTTCTCGAGATGGAGTTCGTGCCGGGACGATCCCTGCAGCAGTTGATCGACGCCGGTCCGCTCACACCCGTGCGGGCGACGAAAGTCGCCTCGCTGATCGCCGCGGGCCTGGCCGCGGCGCATCGCGCCGACATCCTGCATCGCGACCTGAAACCGGACAACGTGCTGCTGACGCACGGCGGCATTCCTAAGATCGGCGACTTCGGTCTCGCCAAACGGGTCGCCTCGCGATCCACGACCGAAGGCCGCGAGGAACTGGCGGGCACCCCGAACTTCATGGCGCCGGAGCTGTTCGCCGGCCAGCCGGCCAGCCCCGCCAGCGACGTGTACTCCCTGGGCGTGTGTTGTTTCCAGATGCTGACCGGCCGGCTCCCGTTTGCACGCCCCCGGCTGACCGATCTGATCGCTGCCGTCGTGGATGAGCCGCTCCCGAGCGTGCGGGACTTCCGCGACGATGTGAGCCTGGAAATGGCCGAATGCGTCAGCCTGCTCATGTCGCGGACCCCCGCCAACCGGCCGCGGGACGGCATCGAGGCGGCGCAGTTGCTCGAGGCGATCCTCGGGCAGGTGCAGGACGTCGAGACGCTGCTCCGCGAGGCGCTCGCGGACGAGCCGGGGATCACCTATCGTGCGACGTCCACGGGCCACGAGGTGCAGGTCAGCCTGCCTGACGGACGGCGGCAGACGGTATTCATCGAACAGAGCAGTCACACCGCGCTGGACCGTTTGCTGCTGATTTACAGCACGTGCTGCCCGACGCAGTCTGAGTTCTATGAGACGGCGTTGCGGCTCAACGCGACGGTCTGCCACGGCGCCATCGCCATCCGCGACGTCCACGGGTCCCCTTATTTTGTGATGGTAGACACATATCCACGGACGACCGTCGACCCGGAAGAGGTCCGCCGCAGCGTGCTCGAAATCGCCTCCCACGCCGACGCCGTGGAACGGGTGCTCTCCCCGCACGACCGGCATTGAAAGGCGCCTCGCCGAACATGTGTCCGACATGCCAGATCGGCATCCAATCAACACGGCGACCACGCAGAAACTTCCGCCAATCTGGCAGTCCGGCCTGGTGGTGTCAAATACACGTCCGATTTCAGGCGATGCGACGCAACTTGCTGCAAGATAATATCTTGCAGCGTCCCGAATGATGGATTTCAGGCCCACTGTCCGCTGCGCACGGCATACGCTTTGCCTAGGTTCAATTGACGGGCGTCGTTCCGCCACTTCATCGGGAATTGGCCAATGGCGGTGTTTCGTTGGGGACACGCGTTTGATGCATTTCGCGACCTGGAGCGCGAGATGGATCGCCTGTTGCGATCCGTGAATCTCGGCTTCGAGGGGCTGCGTGTCGCTCGCCAGTATCCCCCCGTGAACATTTACGAATTGGACGCCGAGTACCTGCTCACCGCCGAATTGCCGGGCACCCGCAGCGAAGACCTGGAGGTCAGTGTTGCCGACGGACTGGTCACAGTCCGCGGGG
>CAZWGW010001178.1:0-1775 GCA_964633565.1 uncultured Planctomycetaceae bacterium | reverse complement strand
CATTCTCACCCTGCCAGTCATATCGGCCGCGGCGTTCGCCTGGTGGTTGAGCTGGTGACGCAATCGACCACTGATTCCGGGTCGGAATGATCTGCGCACAATTGTCCGGATGGTCGCGCGTCGCAGCGGAGTATCTTCTGCGCGACCCGTTTCACCGCCGCAGGTGTTTCCCGACCCACAGCCGCCGTGCGTAGTCGAAGTCCTGCTGCGTGTCGACCTCGATGTAGCCGCCGGGGGTGTCGACGTGTTCCATCGGCTCACCCGCTTCGATCATCTCCTGCAGCAGATGAATCTTGTACGCCTTCTCGAAGAGCTTTGCCTCGCGGAACGGCCGGCCGGCGTACAGTTCGCGGCAGCGGTGGTAATGCGCGCGGAGCCGCGCGGCGCCGGCTTCCGAAAACCTTGCGACGCCGATGTATTCGCCGTACGCGTCCCCTTCCGGGATCTGCCGGTGGACGCGCGTGACGAGGCCGTTCTGCACCGTGACTTTTTCGGCGTCGTCGCTGGGATGTTCCGTGCGCTCGGCATAGCGCTCGAGCCACGCGGTGTCGACCCCCAGCGCGATGTCGGCCGGACTGGACTTCAGTCCCGCGATGACGGCCGGGGAAAACAGGATGTCGCTGTAGCAGCAGATGAACGGTTCATCCATCAGGTCCTCGGCGTAGAACAGCGAGGCGAGGATGTTGTTGTGCTCCCAGGCGGCGTTGTGGCGAAACGTGAACTCGGGGTTCGTGGCGCGGACCTTGTCGATCTGGTAGCCGCCGATAAAGCAGATGCTGGTCAGGTCGTTCTGGCGGAAGGCGTCGAGCGCCCAGTCGAGGAGTCGTCGGCCGGCGACTTCGGCGAAGCACTTGGGTGCGTCGGCAGTGGTGGGCATGAGTCGCCGGCCGCGGCCAGCGCCGATGATGATGACACGCATCCCGTTGATTGCTCCGAAATCCGATTGCTGCACTGTTCGGGGTCAATGCGATCCGTGATCACGATTTGCGGTCCGGTTCCAGAGGCATGCCGCAAATCCCGCAGCGACAAAGGCCCAGGCGGCCCAGACGTAAATGGCAAGCTGCCAGCCGCCGTGTTCGGGAGCCTGCAGGTATCCCGTCACTTTATCACCAGCGGCGGCCCCCATGTAGCCTAGAAAGTTCACAAATCCTGCCGCGGCTGCGGCCGTCCCCTTGCGTGCCAGGTCGGCCGGCGCCGTCCCCACGAGCAGTACTTGTGGGCCGTAGACGCAGAACCCGATCACGACCAGCAAGCCCACCGTGGCCGTACCGCTGGTCCGTGACACGGATTCGTAGGCAAACGTCAATAATCCGAGCAGGACCAGCAGGCCGACGATGACCGGGACGCGCCGGCCGCCAAAGAAGCGGTCCGTCATCCAGCCCGTGATGTAGGCGCCCGGGACGCCTCCCAGAGGCAGCACGACATATTGAAGTCCCGCCTTGCCGACGCCGATGTCCTGGACATCGATCAAGTGCTTGATACCCCAGTCGACGAAACCGTAGCGGCACGCGTTGAGCAGCGCAAGGGACGTGCCCAGCAACCACAAGGCGCGGTTCGAAAACGTCAGCCGGAGGACTTCGCCGAGCGGGGGGCGCTCAGTCCGCGGTGCCAGAGGCCCGGCGGACTGCTTCTCCGTTTGGTGGTCGCGGGGCGATTCCCGCAGAAACAGCAGCATGATGACGGCCGACGCGGCGAGCAGCAACGACGGCGCAAACAGCGCGCCGCGCCACCCGAAGCGCTCGGCCGCCTGCGTGGAGACCAGGTAGGTCAACGAC
>CAZWGW010001177.1:0-1790 GCA_964633565.1 uncultured Planctomycetaceae bacterium | reverse complement strand
AAAACTGAATTCTGGACACCCGACCCCTTCTGTGGGATGAGTGGCGTGCCGTCGTTAGTGCAGAATCCCCGCTTCCACCGACGCGAGGTCGGCGGGGTAGCACAGCCGCGTCACGGAGTGACGGGACTACTTTGGTCGATGACGTCGCTTGAGCCCCCATTGCACAAAAGCACAATCTTTCCCGTCACACTCCCCTTCCCGAGCAGTTCGTGCGCTTGTCTGGCTTCGGCCAGCGGAAATCGCTGCGCGATCAGCGGCTTGATCTTCTGCTGCTGAAGAAGGTCAAACAGCGCCGTTAAATCCTCTCGAAACCAGGCCGGTTTCACCCGCTTGAGCCACTGGATGCTGTAGGGAACGACCCGCTTCCGCCCGGGGAGGAGCCAGCCCCCGGCAATGTACAACCCGAAGATGCGGATGCCGCCAAATCGATTTCGACGACCGGCACGACCTGACGCCAGGCGTCCCCCGCTGAGCATGCCCGTCAGGCCGTAGGCCACGACCTTGCCCCCGCGACGGAGCGCCTTGCGCGAACGCCAGATGTGGGCGCCGCCGATGCCGTCAAAGACGGCGTCCACTCCGTCGCGCGTGAGGCGGTGAATCTCTGCCACGAAATCCTGCTGCTGGTAATCAATCGGGATGCCGCCGAGGTCAGACACGGCCGCCGCCCCGCGCGCGGAACAGGTGCCGTACATTTCCAGCCCGGCGAGGCGCCCAAGCTGCAGAAGTGCCGAGCCGACGCCGCCGGACGCGCCGTGAATCAACACGCGCTGGCCCGGTCGGACCTTGGCCGAACGATGCAGCATCTGGTACGCCGTGATGTAGTTCAGCACGAGGCTGACCGCCTCGGCGGCGTCCAGCCCGGCCGGCACCGGAACCAGCTCACGTTGCGGCAGACAGACGAACTCCGCGTACGCGCCGTAGATCGGCAGCGCGGCCACGATCTGGCCCGGTTCGATCCCGGAGACGCCGTCGCCGAGCTGATCGACCACTCCCACCAGGTCCCATCCCGGCGTGAAGGGGAGCCTGGGCGTCTCGGGATGAATCCCCTCGCGCATCATGACGTCGGGCAGGCAGACTCCCGCGGACATCACTCTGACGCGCACTTCGCCGGCCTTCGGCTCAGGGCACTCTTCCTGGAGCACCTCGAGTGCCTCGGGCCCGCCGTAGCGGGTGACGATGATGCGCGTGTGTTTCACGGTGGCAATCGATGCAAAGGCGTAACGATGCTGTGATTCGCAAAGGGATTTGAGGGAAGGAATTCAGGTTTCCCGGCCGCATTTCAAACCCGGCAAACGGATTGGCGGCGCCTCTCGCATCCCCAGCTTACCGCATTCCGGTCCTGCACGCGCTGGTTCGCTGCATCCACGACGGCGATCGTGATACTCTGTTGGATGAGGACGACGCCGGCATACTCCGAACCTGTCCACCACAGGTCCAATGTCCAACAGTCGCCACGGAGCCAGACCATGAGTCCGCTGCCCCTGTTTCCGACTTCGATCATCGGCTCCATGCCGCGGCCGGCGTTTGTGCGCGAACTCATCGCCGATGATGCGCCGTACTCCGACGCGGAGTACGAACGCCTGATGGGCCACGCCATCCACTTTATCGTCGCGCTGCAGGAAGCGGCCGGGCTCGATGTCGTCTCCGACGGGGAATGGTGGCGGAAGTCATACATTGGAGTGATCGCCGAACTGGCGCACGGATTTGAACTGAGCCTCAACCCTGCGGACGGCCGGCCGTGGACGATCGTTGTGGACCGGCTCGCCCCGAAGCAACCGGGCTTCATCGCT
>CAZWGW010001176.1:0-1797 GCA_964633565.1 uncultured Planctomycetaceae bacterium | reverse complement strand
GACGCGCGGACTTACGAGGACGTGGTGGCGATCCGTTCGGTGAACACCGACAATTTCATGACGGCCGACTGGTCGCGGCTGCCGTACGATCTCCTGCAGCGGATCTCGACGCGGATCATCAACAGCGTGCGGGGTGTGAACCGGGTGGTGTACGACGTCAGTTCGAAGCCACCGAGCACGATTGAGTGGGAGTGAGGGGCTCACGCCCGCCTTCGCCGGGCGCAATTCGAAATCACACATACTCGGGCAGGGCCCGCTTCCAGTTCTCGTAAATGATGTTGTGGATCACTTCGTCCGGGACCTTTGGGAGTTGCGTCCCCTGCACGACGTGGTTGACCTTCCACTGTCCGGCAATCACCTGGTGCGGGGTCGCGGAGGGGAAGTCGGAGCCGAAGATCAGCTTGTGCTCGACGCCGTATTCGATCGCCGTGACGAACGCCTGCCAGTGCCGCCACGGGCGGTAGTGCAGCGCCGAAACGTTGGTGTACAGGTTGGGATGCTTGCGGATCAGCACGACGCAGTCGGTCTCCCAAGGATGGCCCATGTGGGCGATGATGATTCGCAGGTCCGGGCAGGCGACGGCGATGTCCTCCAGCAGCACCGGATTCGCGTACTTGAGCGGTCCGCGCCGGACAAACGACGTCCCCTGATGGATGTTGACCGGGATGCCCAGCCGCTCGGCCTCCCTGAACAGCGGAAGGTGCCGCGGATCCTGCGGGTCCCAGTTCTGGTAGATGGGAGAAACCTTCAGCCCCCGAAGACCGAGGTCGTTGACCAAGTGTTTCAACTGCTCGATGCAGTCGGCGTCGTTGGGGTCAACGGAACACCAGCCGAAGAACCGGTCGCTGTGTTCACGGACGAACCGGGCGATCAGTTCCTGGTCTGCGCGGATGCCGCAAAACGGGGCCTGAATGCCGAATACGATCACCCGGTCGGCCTCCCGCGTGGCCTCCAGCAACTGCTCAGGCCGCGAGTCGAAGGCGTTGCGTTGCGGCGTGTCGGCTCCGGCAAAGTAGACATCCGGTGAGAGTTTCATTTTGGCCCGTTTGGCCTCCCACTCAAATTCCACAAACTCGTCGGAGAGGTGGTCGGGATACCACATCAGATTCGTATGCGTGTCGAACAGCATGCGCGGCCGGGAATTCAGGTGTGAATGGTGCTTTGGTGCACTTCAACATACACGAGTCGGGAACGGGACGAAATCTTCAGATTTCCGTGAACCTGCCGGCGTGGCCCTGCGTCTCATACGACAGCTGCGCTGGCAGGCAGCCGGCGCGACACAGTCAATTCCGGCAGTGGTGATGGCAATGATGTACTTGCGGTCGAGTTCCAGACGTGAATACCTGCGGCGTGGGCGTTATGCCCTCCCTCAGGCGGGTCTGGCAGCGCTGAATCCAGCGTCCGGTCAGATTCTGCGCTTGTGACACCTCGGCCTGATTCGGAGACAACTCCAGAGCCCGGTGTCACAAGGACATCGGGCTTAATTCGTTGTCGGCGATGGCGCTGTTGTTCCCGGGATCGAGGTGTTAGCGGCAGCATACCCGGCTCTTAACCGGGTTGGTGACGGTTCGAGTCCGTCCGGTCCCACTGGAGGGCTGAGAGACGAGGGTCCAGAGTCGAGAGACCAGTTCGTGCGTCACGGCGCGGTTAGCACATGCCCTCGACTCTCAACCCTCGACCCAACCGGCGCCGGGCGATCGGAAGGTCCCGGCGCGCCGGGATGGGTGCGCACCTGGTGCTGTGGGTCTTTGGCAGGCTGGTTCACGACTCAGCGCCCCTGTTGTAGCGGCAGCCTGC
>CAZWGW010001175.1:0-1805 GCA_964633565.1 uncultured Planctomycetaceae bacterium | reverse complement strand
CATCGTCGGTACGCCCCGCCGGTTCTGTTTGGGGACCACGTCCAGGCGGATCGCCTGATCGGCAATCACCGGCAGCGACGGCTGGACCGGACGCTTCCGGTCCCCGGTTCGGCCGACGGGCTCCTGACATCCCCCGTTGTCCTGCACAAAGAAAATCAGCGTATTGTCCAGCCTCTGCGTCTGTTCCAGCGCCGCGACGATCCGGCCGATCCCCTGGTCCATCCGGTCGATCATGGCCGCGTACACTTCCATGCAGCGGGCCTCCCAGTCTTTGTGCTCGACGTTCTGCCAGTTGCCATGCTGCGGACTGAGTTCCCAGGCGCGGTCGACCAGTCCGAGTTCCTTCACGCGCTCGAACCGCCGCCGCCGGATCGGCTCGTAGCCGCCGTCGTACCGGCCGCGATAGCGGGCGATGTCCTCATCCAGAGCGTGCATCGGCCAGTGGGCGGCGGTGTACGCCACATACATGAACAGCGGCCGCTCGGCATTCCGCCGGGCATGTTGTTCGATGAAACGCACGGCATGGTCGCTGATCGCATCGGTGTAGTAGTAGCGCTCCGGCCGGTATTCCGGGTCGGCCAGCGCCGAGATCATCGTGTTGTCCCGCGTGAGCGTGGGGGGGTCGTAGAAACTCCCCGCTCCCGTGATCGTCCCGTAAAACCTGTCAAACCCGCGCTGCAGCGGCCAGTTGTGCTGCGGCCCCTCCGGCAGCGTCCCGCGCGTCACGTGCCACTTGCCGACCGCACAGGTCTCGTATCCCGCGGGCTGCAGCGCTTCGCCGATCGTCAGGCAGCGGCGGTTCAGTTCGCCGCGGTAACCGTCGTGTCCGCGGTCTTCCATCATGTGCCCGATGCCGGCCTGGTGGGGGTACAGGCCCGTCAGCAGCGCGGCCCGCGTGGGACAGCAGCGCGCCGTGTTGTAGAATTGCGTGAACCGCAGCCCGCCGGCGGCGAGGCGGTCAAGCGTGGGCGTGTTCACCTCTCCGCCGTAACAGCCGATGTCCGAGAACCCCATGTCGTCGGAGAGGATGATCAGAATGTCCGGCTGCTCCGCGCCGCGGACGCCCGCCAGCGCAGACAGCACCATGGTCGCGGGCAGCAGGACTCGGGCCGCCGTCATCAGCAGGCCACAGGGTCTGCCAACTCGCACCATTATTAAACTTGCGGACATGACGTGAATCCTTGTCTTAGTTGTCGTTGACGCCTGGCCACACGGCCCGTTTATACCGGAATCGACCCGCGAATGAAAGAATCCGCCGGCACGTTGCTCTACCGCCACCGCCCGCAGGGGCTGGAGGTGCTCCTCGTTCACGCCTCCGGAAACTACAACCGCCACCGCCCGTGGAGCATTCCCAAGGGAGAACTCGACGCCGGCGAAGATCCCGCCGTCACCGCGCGCCGCGAAACCCTCGAAGAGACCGGCGTCGCGGCGGGCGAGCTGGTGCCTTTGGGGGAGATCGTCTATGTGAAAACACGCAAGCGGATCCGCTGCTACACCGGCCCCGCGCCGGTTGACGCCGCTCCGCACTGCGCCTCGTGGGAGGTCGACCGGGCCGAGTTTTTGTCGCTTGAGGAAGCCCGCCAACTGATCCATCCGGACCAGTCCCCGTTTCTCGACCGGCTTGTCGCCCTCAACCCGTAGCGCACGTTCGTCGGGAAATCCTTGTAACCCGAAGCGTAAGCGAGGAATTTGGCTGTCGACACAACTCCGCCCCTCGCTTACGCTTTTTGATGTTGCGCTTCTGGCGTGAGGCGGCATTGTAACCCGAAGCGTAAGCGAGGGGCTGAGTTGCGTCGACGTCCAAT
>CAZWGW010001174.1:0-1826 GCA_964633565.1 uncultured Planctomycetaceae bacterium | reverse complement strand
GATGAACACCGACCAGTTCAACCACGCGCCGGCGGAACTGCTGGATTACACCGGTTCGCCGCGCCCGGGGCGGCCGTCGCTGGGGGCGTGGGCCACCTACGGCCTGGGGACTGAGAACCAGGACCTTCCCGGCTTCATGGTGCTGATCTCCAGCGGCGAGCAGCCGAACGGCGGCAAGAACTCATTCGGCAGCGGGTTCCTGCCGTCGGTCTATCAGGGAGTGCAGTGCCGTTCCAAGGGGGACCCGGTGCTGTATGCCTCTGACCCGGAGGGGATGGACCGCGACATGCGTCGCGTCACGCTCGATGCGCTCCGCGATCTCAACGAAATCCAGGCGGCCGAACTCGGCCACCCGGAAACTTTGACCCGCATTGCCCAGTACGAACTGGCGTATCGCATGCAGATGTCGGTCCCCGACGTGATGGACATTTCGAAAGAGCCGAAGCACATCATCGAGGCGTACGGCGCCGAGCCGGGCGGGTCGAGCCTGGCGAACAACTGCCTGCTGGCGCGGCGGCTGGTTGAGGCCGGCGTGCGATATGTGCAACTGTTCGACTGGGGCTGGGATTTCCACGGAACCGGCACGAACGAGGACATTCGCGACGGCCTCACGCGAAAGTGCGCCACGATGGACAAGCCGGTCGCCGCGCTGATCAGGGACCTGAAACAGCGCGGATTGCTGGACGACACCCTGATCATCTGGGGTGGCGAGTTCGGCCGGACGCCGTTCCGTGAGGGGCGCACGGCCGGCGGAAATATTCTCGGCCGCGATCACTACCCGGACTGTTATTCGATGTTCCTGGCGGGCGGGGGCATGAAGGGGGGGATCATGCACGGTGAGACCGATGAACTCGGCTTCAGCGTGGCGCGGGACAAGGTGCACGTCCACGACCTGCAGGCGACGATCCTGCACCTGCTGGGCTTCGACCACGAACGCCTGACGTTCCGGTTCCAGGGGCGGGATTACCGGCTCACGGACGTGCACGGGAACGTTGTGCACGACATCGTTGCGTAACCACTCCCCTGATTGCGATGTAACTTCAGGCAACGTCCCGACGGGACGCGCGTCTGTCTCACAGCGCCCACAATTCACACGAACGCACGCTTGCTCATGACCTCACTGTTCCGCTTCGCGATAGTTCCTGTCGCATTGCTCGCCCTGTCCGCAGGCGCACGTGCCGACGACATCCTCTTCAACCGCGACATCCGTCCAATCCTCACCGACAACTGTTCCGCCTGCCACGGCCCCGACGCGAAACAGCGCCAGGCCGAACTGCGGCTCGACGTCCGCGAGGTCGCGCTGGAAAAGCAGGCGATCGTCCCCGGCCAGCCGGACGAGAGCGAACTCGTCGCCCGCATCGAGAGCGACGACCCCGACACGCGGATGCCGCCCGCCGACTCGAACAAGTCGCTCTCGCAGAAACAGAAGGAACTGCTGCGGCAGTGGATCACCGGCGGCGCGGAGTACCAGGGACACTGGTCGTTTGAACCGCCGGTCAAGGCCGACGTCCCCGACGGGGTGGCCGGCATTGATGCACTGGTCGAGCGCGACCTGTCCAAAGCCGGTCTCGCATTCTCCTCCGAAGCGGATCGCCGGACACTCATCCGCCGGCTGTACTTCGACCTCATCGGCCTCCCGCCGAAACCTGAAGACGTCGCGGCGTTTGTCGCCGACCAGTCGCCGGACGCGTACGACAAGGTCGTCGGGAAGCTCCTGGCGTCCCCGCACTACGGAGAGCGGATGGCGATCGCCTGGCTCGACGTCGTCCGCTTTGCCGACACGATCGGCTATCACTCCGACAACCCGCGAAACGTCTGGCCGTATC
>CAZWGW010001173.1:0-1828 GCA_964633565.1 uncultured Planctomycetaceae bacterium | reverse complement strand
AGTTAGTGACGTAGTTGCCGATGATGCGGATTCTGTCCGTCCAGGCGGCCTGGATGCCGTCGTTCCAGACATAGGACACGCAGTTGTCGAGGATCTCGACCGCGTTGCTCCATGTCGCGACGATGCCGTTGTAGAAACCGCTGACGTGGTTGCCTTCGATCAGAGCGCCGTCCGAGTTGTAGACGTTGAGACCGTCGTTGTAGCCGTCCGTTACCTTGTTGTCGGTGATGGACAGATTGCCGACGCTGTCAGCAATGCGTGGATTGACGGCGGCCCGCTGAGGACCTATCGGCAGGCCCCCAACACCGGCTCGCGCAAGAGCTGGGCCGCCGGAGACGCGACTGCCCGCGGAGTGCAGCACGCCCTGTGGGCCGCCAGCGGTGAGATGGGTTATCCCACGGCGCTGTCCGCGCCGACCTACGGCTTCTGCGATACGATCTTTCGCGGCAATCGCCTGGTCGTATCGCAGCCGCCCGGCAGTTACGTGATGGAGCACATCCTGTTCAAAGTGGCTGCGCCGGCAGAGTTCCACGCCCAGACCGCACTTGAGGCTGCGTTGTCCCTCCATCCTGTGGTCATCGCGCGCCTCGACGAGATTGACCGGATCCGGATTGAGACCCAGGAGCCGGCACTGCGGATCATCAGCAAGCACGGGCCGTTGCGCAATCCGGCGGACCGTGACCATTGCCTGCAGTACATCGTGGCTGCGGCCCTGACTCACGGCACGGTCACGTCGGACCATTACCAGGACGCCGCGGCCGCCGACCCGCGCATCGATCGGCTGCGCGCCTGCATGGAGGTCGTCGAGGAGCCGCGCTACAGTCGCGACTATCTCGACCCGGAGAAGCGGTCGATCGCCAATGCCGTGCAGGTGTACTTCCGGGACGGCACGGCCACGGCGCGGGTCGAGGTGGAGTATCCGCTGGGGCACCGGCGAAGGCGGCGTGAGGCTGCGCTGCTGCTGGTGCAGAAGTTCCGTGACAACGCGAAAACCCGGTTCAGCGCGGAGCGCGTGGCACGTTGCCTGCAACTTTTTGATGAACCGGCGCTCCTGGACCGTCTCCCCGTGCCGCGATTCTTGGAGTACTTTGTCGCGCCACCGACGCCGGAGTCTCTGCCGTGAGTCTGGCTGCCTCTTGTGGCTGGACCCTGGCGCGAAGCCTCCTGCTGGCGCTGATTGCCGCGCCGATCGGCTGGTGGCTACGGGACCGGATTTCCGCGCTCGACCGTCGCCGGCGGATCGTGTTGTGGACATTGCTCCTGGTGCCGTTTTTCACCCCCGCGCTGCTGACCGGATTCGGCTACTCGCGGTTGTCGCTGTCGCTCCTGCGGCACCCGGCCTGGAACGAACTGCTCTACGTGACATTGATCGGGCTGAGACTCATCCCGGTCGCGACGCTGCTCATGAGTTTCGCGCCGCCGCCGCCGCTCTCTGCCATGGCTCTCCATTGCGCCCGGCTGCGCGCAGCCGGGATCCCCGGCCCGCTGGCACGGCTGGGATATCTGTCCCCGTTTCTCGTGCGGGGGCCGGTCCGCGACACGTTTCCTGCGATGGCCGTCGTCTTTCTGCTGGTTTTTCAGGAGTTCGAAACCGCATCGTTGATGGGTGCGACCTCGTGGACCGTCTGGTTATTCGATGCCCAGGCGGGAGGATTGCCCCTGGGTGAATCCCTGCAGAGATCGCTCTGGCCTGCTGTGATTGAGGCCGTCGTGCTGGGCCTCTTTCTCACGTTTGCAGCGCGCAGCCATTTGCTTGCGGCGGCGCGGAGATCGTTCGCGGGACGGGTCTGTCGTCGGCAGGACCGGGCCGTCTGGCTGTGTGGCGTCG
>CAZWGW010001172.1:0-1829 GCA_964633565.1 uncultured Planctomycetaceae bacterium | reverse complement strand
TCTGGCACTGGGGGGACTGGGCGCGCGGCGCGGCCCTGTATCGCGCGGGCCGGTACGAGGAGTCGGTCGAGTGTTTCGAGTCGGCGGCGCACACATGTCGCCCGCGGGCCTGGGACTGGTGTTTTCTGTCGATGGCGCACCACCGGCTGGGACACTTCGACGACGCGCGGCGCTGCTTCGCCGAAGCGCGACGCTGGATCGACGACGCCAACCGCCACCCCGGAGACGACCTGAGCGGCACGCAGCCCGCCTGGGGCCCATGGCACGAGGCGGTCGTCTGCCCGCTGTTGTTACGCGAAGCGGAGGAGTTGTTGACGCAGAAAGAATCAGTCAATGGTCAGTAGTCAATGGTCAGTGATTTGCGGTCAGACACGAGCCCCGGAGGGGCGGAAGCATGTAGCCAGGGGCGCAAGCCCCTGGGAAAGGAGGGGCACAACAACCTCGACAAGCCCCGGAGGGGCGACAGTCAGCATTGCACGCCCGCTGTCGCCCCTCCGGGGCTGGCCGGATCGCAGTCGGCGTTCTTCCAGGGGCTGACGCCCTCGTTGTTCCACACAAGTCAGGGATCCTGAATTGCACCGGGCACGAATGTTTCCCAGCAGAGGGTGATGTCGTGAAGGCGTTGGAGTCCCAACCAGACCGTTTGCGGCCCCGGCGGGTCTTTGCGTGGGCGGTTCACATAACCGCCCAACTGCGCCACCATCCGCACCATGTCGGCCAGCAGCGGTGGCGTACGGGGTGGGCGACGACGGTGGAGGACGTGGTAGACGCCCTTCCATTCCGCGGGCTCGAAGACCGCTTCGCAATTGAGGTCGGGACATTCTCGCCCCAGCCGCCGCCGCAAGCCGCGGGAATGCTCGCGGTCGGCCGCGCAGCCAACTGCGCAAGCACCGAGTGCAAGCGTCGGTTCAACCGTTCGTCCTTGAGATCAGCCGTTTGCATTTCGTCCGCAACCCAAGGGCCCAACACCGGTCACTCCATTGACTGACTCCTCCCCCCTGCCTCCGTTCACCAAGGCACCATGATGACCTGATTTCTCCGATTGACCAATATCGATTGAGAGATGTGTGGAACAACGAGGGCTCGCGCCCCTGGCTATTCGCTATCGCCCCTCCGGGGCTGGAACGAATTCCATTGAACATCCCATTGAAGAAAACGGCCCACCGGCCTGACATCCCTGCGGCGCACGGTCTGCGTGCCGTGGGGCGTGTGCATTGATTCGTCCGCAGACCGGCTTCCTATTCAGAAGGCATGCGCATGAACGACATCGACACAGCACGAATGGGCTCGTCGAACCGCCCCCTCACCCCCGGCCCCTCTCCCCCACAGGAGTCCCGCGCGCGAAGACGACGCGCTGGGGGAGAGGGGGGCTGGTGCGCGGCGCTGTTCGCACTTGGCACGGCGACCGTTCTCGCCGCCTGTACGCCAGCGCTCGCCGGCGGCCTCCGGTTCTTCACCGGCGTCCCGACCGCCTCCGGGCCGCCGTATCCGATGGAGACGGCCATCCAGTTCGACGTCACCGCCACCAGCGTCACAGCGCCGACGCCCCCGCCGATCATCCCGGTGGAGTCGTTCTCGCTGCGGCTGTTCTACTCCTGTAGTCCCGTTGCTGCTCCCACGGATCCGTGTACGCCGCTGCCGATGCAGCTTGATGCCTTCCATACCCCGCCGAGCGTCGACGACCCGCCCGATGCCGGCAACGCGGGCGTGATCGGGTTTCGGCTCGGTCCCACTCCGCCGCCGATTGCGCCGGCCGGCAACGTATTCGACGTGCTGATCGAACTCGAACAGGTGGGGGACCTCGGCCCGGCCCTGACGCTCGTCCCGCC
>CAZWGW010001171.1:0-1833 GCA_964633565.1 uncultured Planctomycetaceae bacterium | reverse complement strand
CACGGTTCGATTCTCGTCGAGGATCGGCTTCACCGAAAAGTCGATGGCGGCCAGGCGCCCTTCATAGGATCTGTGCGTCGTCTCGAAGCGCACAAAGTCCCCTTCTCCCGCCGACTGGATCGCGTCCCGAAGCCGTTGCTGTTCGTGCGACGAGTGGGCCCACCACGGCGTCTCCCAAAATGAACGACCCAACACCGTGCTGGTCGGGGCCCCCGCAAATTCGAGCGCGGATTGATTCACCTCCAACAGCACGCCGTCGGTGCTCAACAGAGCGGTGAATTGAAAGGTGGAATTGAAAATCGCCCGGAATCGCCGCGAACTCTCGCGGAGTTCCTGGTTCACACTCGACAATTCCTGTGTCCGCACTCTCACACGTTCTTCCAACTCAGCGTTCAACTGCGCCAGCGCCAGTTCGGCCCGCTTGCGACTCGTAATGTCTTCGCTGAGAATCACGATCCCGCCGATGTCGCCGTCGGCCAGATGCCAGGGACGCACCTCCCACCGTACCCAGTAGACGACCCCGTTGGATCGCTCAAACCTGTCCTCGACTTTTCGGACGATCTCCCCACGCATCGCGCGCTGATGGGCCGCCTTCCACTCCTCTGCAATGTCCGGAAAGATGTCATAGTGGGCACGGCCGACAATTTGCGCGTCTTCGAGGCTGTAGTCGGCGAGCCACCGCTGGCTGACCGCCACATACCGCATGTCGCGGTCGAACATAGCGAGGGCGGCCGGGGCATGTTTGATGAACAGTTCCAGCCGTTCCCGACTCTCCTGCAACGCGTCCTGTACTCGTTTCCGTTCCGTGATGTCGTTCGACAACACGAAAATCCCTTCGGGCACCGGTTGAATCTTGACGTCAAACACCCCTTTGGACCCATCCGGGTAGACAAACTCGGCATCGTGCATCATGGTCGTGCGGGTCGTCATGCCGTCCCTGAGCTTGTCGAAGAGTTCCGTGGACTCGATACCGGGATACACCTCCATCACGGTGCGCCCCAGCAGCTCAGCGGGGGACTTCCGTCCGTGACGGGCGGCGGCCTCGTTCACGTAGAGATACCTCCAATCGAACCCGATGATCTGACAGCCTTCCAGCATACTGTCGAGGGTGGTGCGGAAACGGACTTCGCTTTCGCGGAGAGCGGTCTCCGCTTCCCGTCGCTCCGTGATATCGGCCGCAACCCCGTCGATACGCAGCGGCTGGCCTTGCTCATCTTTGATGGTTCGTCCCCGGTCGTGCAGCCACCGCACGGTTCCGTCCGGTCTGACGATGCGGTACTGCGCATCGAAGTGGCCGGTGCGCTGCAAGTCATCGGCCGCCTTCATGGCCATGGCCTGATCCTCGTCATGAATGGCTTTGAGCCACAGCATCGGTTGGTTCAGAAATTCATCTGGGCGGCGGCCGTAAACGCGGGTAACCGAGGAACTGATGTAGTAGATCTGCGTCAGGTCCAGGGACGAAGACCACACGACTTCTTCCATGGAGTTCAGGATGCTACGGAGGCGTTCGTCGAGCGCGCGCCGTTCGGCTTCTGCCCGTCGTCGCTCCGAGATGTCGACCACTGCGGCGAGAATGCGCAGCCCCGAGACCGTCCGGATGGGGTTGAGACTGACCTCCAGCGGAAGGACCGTGCCGTCCTGCTTTCGGCCTGACAACTCTCGCCCCCTCCCGACCTCTCGCGCCTCGGGCATCCGCATGAAGGCATGCCGCTCACCTTGATGGACCTCGCGCAAGGCGTCCGGAACCAGGATCTCCACCGTTTGATCGATCAGGTCCTCGCGGTGATACCCGAACATGTTCTCGATTTGCGCGTTCACCAATTTGATGCGACC
>CAZWGW010001170.1:0-1839 GCA_964633565.1 uncultured Planctomycetaceae bacterium | reverse complement strand
TACATCAGGAAGCCTGGGAATTGCTGGGCAGGAAAGACTGACGACGGAAAACAGAAGCGGCCGGTGAGGTCCTTACCGCCAAGCAAGCCCCTCACCGGCCAGGCATCACCCCGGCGCCCGGTTTGCGCGCCGGCCGCGATGTCATTTCATTCTAACGCAGACCGCATTGGAAATCGAAAGCAAAAAACCTCATGAGCAAGATCATCACCAATTCGAGCATCGTGAAGAAGTGCGCCGCCGTGCTGCTGGCCGGCGGTGGGGCGTTCCTTGCGGCGCTGGCGCTCGTCGGCGACGCGCGGACGCACGCGCAGGGCGGCGACCCGCAGGGCGACGAGGCCAAGGCCCGCATCGGCCTGGCCATCTCGCCGGTTGAGCTGGACATGACGGGAAAGAACCCGGCCCTGGTCGGACTGGGGAGCTACATCGTCAATGCCCAGGCGCAATGTTCCAACTGCCACACCCAGCCACAGTACGTCATGGGGGGCAACCCCTTTCTGGGTCAGCCGGAGGAGATCAACACGGCCGGGTACCTGGCAGGCGGGCGAGTGTTCGGGGCGGTCGTCTCACGCAACATCACGCCCGACCCGGAAACGGGCCTGCCGGCCGGCATGACGTTTGACGAGTTCCAGCATGTCATTCGGACCGGGGAGGACACGAAGCACCTCGCGCCGCACGTTCCGAGCGCCGACAACGACCTGCTGCAGGTCATGCAGTGGCCCATCTTCAGGTACATGAGCGAGCGCGACCTGCGAGCCGTGTACGAGTACCTGCGGGCGATTCCGAGCGTGCCGTAACGGTGAGTGGTGGTGTGTAACTTTGGCTTCTGACCGCCGACGAATAGGAGACCTTCAATGACTGCCATCGTGTTCGGAACGGTGTTGCCCTGGCTGCTGCTCGCCGTCGGGTCATGGCTCGGCTATCAGCTCGTGCGCCAGAACGGGCACATCCTGCTGCGTCTGGACGCGATCGAAAAACAATTCGGGTCGCGCGGCGGTCCGCGCACCGGGGAGCCGCGACGCGATCCGGCCGGACTTCCGGTCGGCACCCTCGCGCCGGACTTTGAACTGCCGGACCTTGCGGGTGTCCGCCACAAACTGTCCGAGTTTCGCGGCAGAGACCTGCTGCTGATCTTCTTCAATCCGAAGTGCGGGTTCTGCACAAAGATGGCCGCCGACCTGGCCGCCGTGCCGCTGGAGGGTGGCGGCGGACGGGCCGTGCCGATTGTCGTCACCACCGGTGACGCGGAAGAAAACCGGAAGTTGGTCGAACAGTTTGGTATCCGCTGCGTCGTCCTGCTGCAGGAGCAGATGGAAGTCGCCACGCAGTACCGGGCCCAGGGAACGCCGATGGGCTACCGGATTGACGGCGCGGGGCGCATCGCCAGCGAACTGGCGGTTGGTGCGGAACCGCTGCTGGAACTCGCCGCCGCGCCGCACGCGCGTCCCGACCAACCTTCGGTCGGTGCCCGGACGAGGCTAAACGGTGCGCCGGACAAACACAAACAGCCCGACCCCTCGCTCGCTCGCAGCCGGCTCAATCGCAACGGGCTCAAAGCCGGAGCGACAGCACCCGAATTCACTCTGCCACGTCTTGACAGCGGCGAACTGGCCCTTTCCGACCTGCGCGGCGAGCACGTGCTGCTCGTGTTCTCCGATCCCGACTGCGGACCCTGTGATGAGCTGGCCCCGCGATTGCAGGCACTGCACCTGCGGCGACCCGATCTGCAGGTGCTCGTCGTGGGGCGGCGTGAGGCCGACGCGAATCGCGCCAAAGCGGAGTCGCTCGGTCTGACCTATCCCATCGTGCTGCAGAAGCAGTGGGAGATCTCGCTCAAGTACG
>CAZWGW010001169.1:0-1848 GCA_964633565.1 uncultured Planctomycetaceae bacterium | reverse complement strand
CCGATCCTGTACTCCCATGGTCCCTCCTCCGCTTGTACGGGCCCACCGCAGCCATAGCCGTGAGCCGGCGTCCGCTCGGTCTTGGTCCGCACGAAGTTAGAACCGGCGCGACGCACTCCATGTTGAGCCACATCAAACCCTGGCCGCCCATCGCTCTTCAATCCCCGGCCGCCAGGCGCGCCTGCTCCACGATCCGCCAGAACAGCTGGAAGTCCGGCTCGCCCAGCTCCGACTGCGCCCACTGCGTGTACACGACATCTCCGGTCGCAGTCGGCTCCCGCGCCGTAATCGCATACTCGCCGCCGCCGGAGCCACCCTCGCCCAGATGGTCTACTCGATAGGACACGGAGCGGTCGCCGATGGCACGCGTGCCGTCCCAGCTCTCGTCGTCATCCGCCCCCGCCACAAGCAGACTGACGCTGATAGGTCCCAACGACCTCAACGCGCCGGGGTCGACGACGAACCCGTCGGCCGTCTCCGTCACGACCATGTCGACCGGCAGTGCAAGCTCCAGGCCGTTGCGGTGACGGACCTCCCGGACCCCTTCGCCGGCGGCGGGCCCTGCACAAAGCAGCAGCATCGCAAGGGTGCCAAAGAGACGCAGGTTGGGGGCCTCCGTCGAGCCCATCAAAGCTCGACGACGAAGGACACCTGTCTCGCCGCCTTGAGCGCGTTGAACAGCGAGTCCCACTCCTGAGCAACCACGATGCACAGCGAATCGCCGCAGGTAGGCTGTCCGTGGATATGGAACCCGCCGCCAGGGAATCCCGCCTTGATCGTCGACTTGACCCACACCACGCGATGGCGGTGGCGATGGGACGACGCACCCGCAGCACGGCCTACCTCGGCCTCGCCGGGTTTTTTGACGGCGAAGTCTCCCGGGTACTCGTAGACGTCCAATTGGGTGTTGTCGGCCACTTTCAGCGTCTTTGCGGGCAGGCCCGCGGAACCGGCGCCAGGGCGGATCTCCTGCGCCTTGATCCAGGGCGTGACGCGCGGCGGCGCCATCTGCCCGGCCTGGGCCGCCTCCAGCCACGCATTCATCTCAAGGCCGCCCGGATGCCGGAGGGTCTGCAGCCGAAACGACCTGCCGCCGACGACGCCGGAGAGAATGCGCTCGCGAGGACGATAGGTCAGTTGATGCGCCATCGTTGCTTCGGTCCATCGGAAAGCCTAGTCCTGCGCCCAGGGAATGCAAATGCACTCCTGTGCCTCTTGATCCTCCCGGCAGAGCCACAGCAGGTCGTCGGGACCCACCACCGGCTCGACCGGCCCTTCGGCGCTGCCCGATCCCAGTGTGATCTTGTCGGCGGCCACTCTCGTCGACCGGTCGCGAAACGCCAGGTCGGCGAGTTGCGTTTCGCCACAGCTGCCGCCGCTGCAGGCTTCGATGCGGAGGACATTGGCCCGGCTGACGGACACGCGTAGCGCCGTCGCCGCGCACTGGGCCTGGGATCGCGGTACGGCGATTTCAAGGAGCGGCGATGACGTCTCGGAGTTGATGAGAAACGTCCGCTTTGCCGGCGCGCACGCGGCGAGCGCGATGCCGATCACGACGATGAGCAAGGAATGCCGACGAACCGCCGACGACTGAACCATGACCATAGCTGTTGCCTCCCTCCTATCATCTGACGCTGCCGTCGCCGAAGACAATGATCACGCCTTCCGAGTGGTGCGGCACGGTGCTTTGTCCGAAACCTGCCCGTCCGCGTCCGATGCCCGGGCCGACGATCCTCACGGAACCGTCCCCAAGACCAACTGCCATGCCTCCCGACGGATCAGCCGTTCGCCCGCCGGTCTAGCGGAACATGTCTTCGAGCGTCAGGTCATTGCCGCGATCGCGCCAGG
>CAZWGW010001168.1:0-1854 GCA_964633565.1 uncultured Planctomycetaceae bacterium | reverse complement strand
CCAGCGCTACACGCAGCGCCTGATCCGGCTGTACGAGGAATTCCATCCGCGCGGCATCCAGTTCGTCGCAATCTATCCCAATGACAACGAATCGCACGAGGGGCTGGCCGAGCATCACCAGAAGACGCAGTTCCCCTTCCCCGTCGTCAAGGACACGCGGGCCTACCTCGCACAGCGAATCGGCGCGACGATGACGCCGCAGGCGTTCGTCGTCGATCAGGCCGGCATCCTCCGCTATCGCGGCGGGATCGACGACAACCGTTACGAGGACCGCGTCAAAGAGCACTTCCTGCATGATGCGCTGACGTTGCTGCTCAAGGGCGAAGCGGTCGCCGTCACCGAGGGAAAATCCCTCGGCTGCACGATTCATTGCGACACCAACGCCTCGGCCGGCGAAGTAACCTACGCGGCGGACGTGGCGCGGATCGTGCAGGACAACTGCCAGTCGTGCCACCGCCCGGGGCAGGTCGGGCCGTTCGCGCTCACCAATTACGAAGAGGCCCGCCGCTGGTCGAAGGAGATCGCGGCCTACACGCAGTCGCGCGTGATGCCGCCGTGGAAGGCCGCGCCGGGCTTCGGCGAGTTCCACGCGGATCGCAGCCTGAGCGCGGACGAGATTAATCTCATTGCCCGCTGGGTCGAACAGGGGACTCCGCTCGGGGACCCGCGTGACGTCCCCCCGGCCCCGGCGTTCCCCGACGAATGGCCGCTCGGCCCGCCGGACGTCGTGCTGGAGATGCCGGAGACGTACACGCTCGGCGCCGAGGGGGAGGACGATTACCGGCACTTCGTCATCCCCACGGACTTCGACCGCGACCTGTACGTCGAGGCGATGGTCGTGCAGCCCGGCAACCGCAAGATCGTGCACCATGTGATCGTGTACGTCGACAAGCACGACGGCAAGGCCCGCGAACTCGACGCGGCGGACGACGGACCGGGTTACACCAACTACGGCGGCCCGGGTTTTGACCCTGTTTCGGGGCTCGGCGGCTGGGCCCCCGGTTCGGAGCCGGAAAAACTTCCGTCCGGCACCGGCCGCTATCTGCCCAAAGGGTCCGACGTCGTGCTGCAGGTCCATTACTACCGTTCCGGGTTCGAGGAGACCGACCGCACGCGGATCGGCCTGTACCTGTCGCGCGCCGAGAAGCCGATCCGCGTCCATACGGGGGTCGCCGCCCCGCGCGGGAAGCAGGAGCACAACTTTCCGATCAAGGCGGGCGCGAGCCGGCACCAGATCGACGGCGAGCGCGAGATCGACCGGCCGATTTACCTGCTGTCGGTCTTCCCGCACATGCACCTGCTGGGTCGCGAGATGAAGGTGGTGGCCGAGCGCGCCGATGGAGGCGAGGCGGTCCCGCTGATCTGGATCAAAGACTGGGACTTCAACTGGCAGACCGGCTACACGCTCCGCAACCCGCTGCTGCTCAACCACGGCGACAGGGTGACGCTGGAGGCGTACTACGATAACTCGGCCGACAACCCCCACAATCCGCACTCCCCACCGGAGGAAGTGCACTACGGCGAGCGGACGACGGATGAGATGTGCTTTGCGTTTTTCAATTTTGTGTATGCGGATGAGTTTCAGCCGGAGAGGGCCGAGTCGCCGTGATCGTCGATTGGATTTTGGAGTTTGGATCTGTCGGAGATGGGGCGAACGGGGGCGCGGGGGAACGGGGGCGCGGGAGAGGAGGCAAGGTAGGCCGGGTACTCCGGGACCGTGGCGTGGCCGGCTGGCGTGCGCGATGAGCGCGGATGCGTGGAGGAAGATGATCAACCTGTCGGATTACGAGAATGTTGCAAGTGCTGAATTGAGCGGCAGTTCGAGAGCAAGAATGCCAAGATTCCAAGATTTCA
>CAZWGW010001167.1:0-1856 GCA_964633565.1 uncultured Planctomycetaceae bacterium | reverse complement strand
CAGAATCCGGAGAGCGCGGTGTCCAGGCGCAAGCACAGCCACCGGAACTACCAGATCCTGGCCGATCTGAACACGCGTGCGCGCACGACGTACCTGGCACGGGTGACGAACCCGAACCCTGAACTCGAGGGCGCGGGCCCGACGGAGGTGGAAGCGTAAACCATGGCAACCGCACCGAAAATCGTCAACGCGGACCGGCCGGAACTGAAGCCGATCGAGCCGCTGGTCGTCCAGCCGCACAACTACGAGACGATCTCCGACGCGATCGGCGGAGTCATCCTCGAGAGGCCGCAGCCGGCGGGCTGGTGGCTGACCATGACAGTCGGCTTCTTTTTCGTCAGCGTGCTCGGCCTGTCGATTACGTATCTGTTTGTGGCGGGCGTGGGCATCTGGGGCGTGAGCGCGCCGGTCGGCTGGGGATGGGCGATCATCAACCTGGTTTGGTGGATCGGAATCGGCCACGCCGGGACGCTCATCTCCGCGATCCTGTTGCTGTTGCGGCAGGACTGGCGCAACGCGATCAACCGGTTCGCCGAAGCGATGACCATCTTCGCGGTGGCGTGCGCGGCGATGTTCCCGCTGTTGCACGCCGGCCGTCCGTGGGTGATTTATTTCATTCTACCGTATCCGAACACGCTGGCGCTGTGGCCGCAGTTCCGCAGCCCGCTCGCGTGGGACGTGTTCGCGATCTCGACGTACGGCTCGGTGTCGATCCTGTTCTGGTACATCGGGCTGATCCCCGACTTCGCGATGCTCCGCGACCGCGCGAAGAATCGCGCGGTCAAGATCGCGTACGGAATCATCTCGCTCGGCTGGCGCGGATCGGCGCGGCACTGGCTGCGGTACGAGATGGCGTCGCTGCTGCTGGCGGGCCTCTCGACGCCCCTGGTCGTCTCGGTGCACAGTATCATCAGCTTCGACTTCTCGATCGGCATCGTGCCCGGCTGGCACACGACGATCTTCCCGCCGTATTTCGTAGCCGGTGCCATCTATGCCGGATTCGCGATGGTACTGACTCTCGTGATCCCGGTGCGCAAGTGGTACAAGCTCGAGAGCCTGATCACGTTGCAGCACATGGACAACATGTCCAAGGTCATGCTGGCAACATCCATGATCGTGTGTTACGGCTACTTCTCGGAAGCGTTCTTCGCGTGGTACAGCGGGAACCAGTACGAGCGGTTCATGATGCTCAACCGTATGACCGGACCGTACTGGCCGGCCTACTGGATGCTGCTGTTCTGCAACTTCCTCGTGCCGCAGTTGCTCTGGTTTAAGTCGATCCGCATCAGCAACTGGCGACTGTGGATCATCACGCTCATCATCGGTTGGGGCATGTGGCTCGAGCGTTACGTGATCGTCGTTACGAGCCTGACGCGCGACTTCATGCCCGCCGCGTGGGGGCATTACCACGGCACGATCTGGGACTGGGGCACGTACCTCGGCACGTTGGGCTTCTTCGCGTTCTGCATGGGCCTGTTTATCCGGTTCCTGCCGATGATCGCGATTCACGAAGTCCGCGTGACGCACTACAAGGCCACCGGCAAGGGCCACTGAGTAGAGGACATTGCGAATGCACGACGCGCACGACAAGACACCGAAGGTCTACGGCGTGGCCGCCGAGTATGGCGACCCGGACGACCTCCTGAAGGCGGCGAAGATTGCGTACGCCGAGGGGTACCGCGACCTCGACGCGTATTCGCCGTTCCCAGTCCACGGCCTGTCCGAGGCGATCGGGTTCCACAAGACGCGGCTCTCGTGGTTCACGCTGATCGCGGGGCTGACGGGCGCGGCGACGGGGTTCTCGCTGCAGTACATTGGTAACGCTTGGCACTATCCCTACGACATCGGCGGCAAAC
>CAZWGW010001166.1:0-1863 GCA_964633565.1 uncultured Planctomycetaceae bacterium | reverse complement strand
GACTTCACAACCCCGTCGCGGTGCAAAACGCGACCGCGCAACAAGACGCCCGGCCGATCCGAAGAGTAGCTGTCCATTCTCTGAAGCTGGTGATGCATCGTTTCGCCGGATTTGATAGCACTCAGGAATGGATGCGATTGAACGGATCAAGGAAGATATCCGCCAAGGGCACATCAACCCCGAGCGACTGGTCGAGCTGATCGCGGCGTTGCAGCGTCAGGTGCAGGCTCAGGCACGCGAACTCGAATTGGCGAAGCGTCGGATTGAAGAACTCGAGAAGCAGGCCGGCCGATCGGCGACCACCCAAATCGATGAGCCGTATTCGCTTCGCGCCGAAGAGCGCCGGCAGGAGGCGCGTGGGAAACAGCCCCGACAGAGAACTCGGCCGATGCGGCGAGGACGGTTGACGACCGCCGAGAAGATCAGGCAGGCGGTACGAACCGAGAGGGCTTTTCCAGCAGGCGTCCCGGAGAGCGATTGCCGGTATTCGCACACGCGGGTGATCTGGCGGCTGGAAAATGGCCAAGCGGTGCTCGTGGCTTATGAAGTGTATCGTGGGCCGAAGAATCGATTCGGGAAAATCCCCGGCGCCCTGGGACGCAGCGAATTCGGCATCGAAATCATCCTGGCGATCGCCTATCTGGTCTACATCGTTGGGTTGTCGTTCGACAAGGTTTGCGTGCTGCTGAAGTTCTTCCAGAATCTGCAACTGCAAAAATCGCAGGCCGACGCGCTGTTGTACCGATTGTCGCGACACTGGGCTGGAGAATTCGAGCGGTTGTGCACGCTCTTGTCGAATTCTGCGGTGGTGCATACGGACGAAACGAGTTGGAGCATCCACAGCGTCTGGGCGTTTCTGTCCGAACAGGCGCGAGTGCTGTTTTTCGGCGTTCACAAAGATGCAGAGACGCTGCAAGCCATCCTCGATCCGGCGACGTTTGCGGGGATCGTCATCAGCGACGACGCTGCGGTCTATGCCAGCTTCACGCAGTCGCAAAAATGCTGGGCTCACCTGTTGCGGAAGGCGATCAAGCTGACGCTGGTGGAGCCGGCCAACGCCAAGTTTCGTCAATTCGCCGATCGGCTGCTGGAGATTTACCGCACGGCCTGCCGGGTGCAACGCGACGGACGGTTCGGCGACGGGGGTCGTGCGAAGAAGGTCGTCGAACTGGATACCGCCATCATCGACTTGTGTGCGGCCACCTGGATGGCCGAATTGCCGAAAGGGGAAGGGCCCGACGACGAATACCGTCTGTTGTGCGAGGAGCTGATGCGGCTCATGTGGGAGCACCAGCTGTTTACGTTCGTAACCGCCGCGCCGGTCACGACGCCGCAAAGCGGCACGCAACCGGTAGCCGGCACAAACAACGAAGCCGAACGAACGTTGCGTGGACCCGCCACCGCCCGCGACACAGGCCGGACCAGCAAAACGCTGTTCGGTGCCCGCCGTCAAACGATCATCGTCAGTGTGCTGGAGTCGCTCCGCAGCCACTTGGCGTCCTTTACACTGGCCAACGTCATTGACGAGGTCAATCGGTGGTGCCGCACGGGACAAAGCTGCTTCGAACAGCTTGTCGACAAACTGGGCTTGAGTCTCCCGGAGAACCCGATTCTTGATCGCGTGATCCCGCCTCCCAGCGGATAGGCGGCAACCTTCCGAAGACATCGAATTCCTGCGGACGCCGCCGACGACGAGCGCTCGGACACCTGCGCCCCTCGGCTCATGCGGACGTGATGGCCGCTCCTCATCCGGCAATCTCACGCACCTCCAGGGGCGGGAACCGCACCGGCCTGCGCGTAGATTGGACAGCTACGTTCCCGAAGACGTCGTATTCGTATTCCCAGACACCGGCGGAGGTTTCC
>CAZWGW010001165.1:0-1867 GCA_964633565.1 uncultured Planctomycetaceae bacterium | reverse complement strand
GGGAACATCAGTTCAGATCTTTTCCGCCGCCGATCAACTGCAGCAGCCGCCGCCAGCGGCCGTTCCGCTCCCGTTCCAGATCGTTGATCCGTTGCGTGACCCACTCGTGATTGGCCGCCTTCGCCTGGCGGCTGCCGCTCCCCTCGCGAGGGCCGGGAATTGCGTCGACGGAATCATCGAACGGCAACTCGACGCCGTTCTCGGTTGCCGCGCTCGTCGCCGCCGGGGCAGGCGAGTCGGAATGTCCCAAGGCTGTGGGCGCATCATCGGGTAGCGCCGCGTCTGTCGCCGGGCCGTCAAACGGGGCTTCGGGCATCGATGGCAGTGCGGACTCGGCTTCCGGCTGTTCGTCGGCGGCCTGGGGAGCTGCGGCGGCAACCGGCGTCGGGGGACCTGGCACCACCGCTCCGCCCCCGTCGACCCTGGGCCACGCCATTGTTCCGGCGCGCAGTTGATTCAGCTCGGACGAGATCTCATGGATGCGATTGAGCTGCTCCGCAATCGACGCCTGCTGCCCCTGGTACAGCCCGCTGAACATCTGCGCCAGCATCGTCATCTGCTGCTGCGTGTGCGCGAGAAGCTGTTGCTGCATCTGGCCGAACTGTTCCATCATCGCCAGCAGAATGTTCTCCGAAATGCCGTGCATCTTGCCGACGACCGGAGCATGAAAGTTTGCCTGATTGTGTGCGGCCGGCGCCGGCGGTTCCGGCGGGAGCGGAATCACGTCGCAGCGCTCGTCCTCTGTTTCCTCCTCATGGCGCACCGGTTCCCTGGTTGCCGTCGTCGTCAGAATGGCGGCCCGCGCCAGCACGCTGTCCTGGTCCCCGGCAACCTCGCACAATTGCATCCGGAACCGCCCCAGAGTCAATTCGTCGCCGTCCTCGAACCGTGCGAACCGCACGGACCGGCCGTTCACGCTGGTGCCGTCGCGCCCCAGCAGGTCGACGACCCACAGCGACTCGCCCGTCCGCACGATGCTGCAGTGCACCTGCGAAACGCTCGTGTCGGATAATTTGCAATGCGAGCGGCCGGTCCTTCCCAGGAGCGTGATGGCGGCACGTAGCGGCCGCAACGGGCTGTGCGACGTCCGGCCGGAGGCGTTCATGAACCTCAGCGCCGTCCCCTCCACCGGCTCGTTCTCCAGTTCCCACTCCGTGTCCGACGAATTGAGGGCGGGACCGTACGCCGCCGACTGCGACAGCCGGATCGAAAACGGCCCGATGTGCAGCACGTCCCGGACTGTAAGAACACCCTCTTTGCGGAGCCGTGAACCCCAGCGGATCCCGTGTTCCGTGTCCAGGTCGTAGCAGTACATCCGTCCCTGAATGACCTGGAGGTACGCGTGCCGGTAATTGACGTCCGGATGATTGAGCCGGACCTGGCAGCTCGGGGCACGTCCCACCAGCACAAACGGTTCGTCCACGTTGAACTTTTCGATCACACCGGTGGCGCCATGACAGACCACCAGCCGCAGCGTCCCCCGCATCCCACACTCGGTTGCAAACTGCTCAATCAGGTCCGGCGTCGCCCCGTCAACCGCAACGCGGCGCGGTTCGCGCGGGATCAGTTGGCCGGTCTGCGAATTCGGCGGCATGCATCAACCCGGATTGCTCGAACGCGACGATTTTGACGATTCCGAACCAGTGATTATGCGCTCTGGCGGCGACCGGTCGCAAGTTCGTCGCCCCCGACCCTCATTTTCGGGCGCTCCCATGCCGTGGCAGTGCTACAATCGGTTTACTCGCAACAGGTTGCAGCGGGCAGATGCGTCTCAGCTCGCTAATCGGACGCCTCATTCCGGACGCTGCGGCGCATCCGTCCAGTAGTCGAACACGACGACTTTCTCGCGGCGGTCCTTCACCACCTG
>CAZWGW010001164.1:0-1883 GCA_964633565.1 uncultured Planctomycetaceae bacterium | reverse complement strand
CGCCAATGCATCCTACGACGCGTCGTTCTTCGGGCAGGCCGATCAGAGTTACGACACGAATGGCCTGCGGTTGTTCATCGTCGACGCCAATGGCAACATTTGGCCGCTGTCGGAAACCGCGATCCAGAATGCCGGTTCCGAGGGCTTCTATGATGACTTCGATCCGCACTGGTCGCCCGTGCTGAACGCGGTCGTGTTCGTCTCCAACCGCAGCGGTTTTGCGGAACTCTACGCGATTGCTCCGGACGGGACCGGGCTTCGGCAAGTCACGGATTTCGGGGGCACGATGCAATTGTATGGCCCGATCTGGAACCCGGCCGGTGATCGGATCGCCGTGACGGTCGGGCCAGGCGCGTCCCAACCGACGGACCTGTGGATTCTGGACGTCGACCTCGGGCAGCCCAATCCTGGCGGCGGCGCGGGCGGACGAGTGACGGCAATCGACCCCATTGAAGCACAGGGCAATGGTGTCTTCGAAGAAACCGCAGCCTGGTCGCCGACGGGTAATCGCATTGTGTTCGCACGCTACTGGGCAGGCGGCAGCGGACGCCAGAAGAACGGTACGTTCCAGATCGTGATTGCCGACGTCGCCACCGGCGCCGAGTCGATCGTCATGCAGTCCAACTCCGGTGGAGAAGCAATCCGTCCGGACTGGAATCCCGTGCCGTAAACACACGCGGGTCGTGGCCAGCCGACCCGCAACCGCGGTTGCACCATCCTCACCGGCCTTGTGGCCTCGTCCCGGCGCTCGGTTTGCGCGCCGGGCACGCAGGCTCATTCACCCTGACGCAGACCACCCACGAACCTGAGGCGAATCATGAACTTCTCACGACACTGGCTGACACTCGCTGCGGCCGCGGCGCTCCTTGCAGCGTCCGTCACGCACCCCGCGCGTGGCGCGGACGTCCTGTACATCGGGGACGGCGGAGACAACACCGTTAAACGGTTCGATGCCGACACCGGCGCCTCCCTGGACGCCGATCCATTCATCACCGGCTTGGCCGGACCGCGAGGACTCCTGATCGACGGGAACGACCTGCTCGTCGTCGATCAGAACGCGGGCCTGAAGACCTCTGGCGAAGTGCTGGTGTTCGACGCCGCCAGCGGCGCATTCGTCGGCCCGCTCGTCTCCCCCGCGGACAAGAACGCCCCGTTCGTGCCGCGCGGCATCATTCTCGGCTACGATGACGATTTGTTTGTCGGCAACCTGACCACGGCCAGCGGGAAATCGCACGGCGAATTGCTCCGCTTCGACGCGAACGACGGCGCGTTCCTCGGCAGTTCGGATGCAAAGGGGTTCAAGAACCAGGAGTATCATCCCCGCGGCGTCGTCTTCGGCCCGGACGGGCTGCTTTACGTTTCCGTCTTCACGTCCTTGAAGACCGGCCTGGGAGGCGCGGTGCTGCGGTTCGCGTCCGACGGCACGTTTCTCGACGTGTTCGTCGAGGATGCAGGAGGCTTCGGCCAATTGAACCGTCCCGAAGGTCTCGTCTTCAGCCCCGCAGGAGAACTCTACATCACCAGTTTCCGCGCCGCCCCGGGAGATACCGACGCCGTTCGCATCTACGATCCGGACGGGATCTTTCTCGGCCAGATCGACCTGTACGATCCGCTGCTCGAGCCGCGGGTTTCGGCGCAGGCGCTTTTGTTCGGCCCGGGGGGAAAGCTGTTTGTCCCCATCACCAGCACCGGCGAAGTCCGCCGCTACTACAGCCCGACCACGGGGGATTATGACGGATTCATCCCCGCTGGCGGTGCGTTGGTGTCACCCTGGTTCCTGACCTTCGGGCAGACGGACTCCCGCGACCTCTCCTACGTCGAGTGAGCCGAAAGCCAGAGTGGCCGGTGAGGCTTGGCCTGCAGGCCAAGTTCCTCACCGGCCA
>CAZWGW010001163.1:0-1886 GCA_964633565.1 uncultured Planctomycetaceae bacterium | reverse complement strand
CCTGAAGACGCACGTGTCCGCTTGCCGAATTCGCGAACAGCGGACGCACGAACTCGCCAACTCGTCACGAAACCTGGCCGACTTGATGCGCCTACTTTCCGACCATGGTCCGGGGAACGAGCATCCCCGCTACGCGTGGTCCAACGGCGGCATGAACGCGCCGTGCATGCACGCCGGCGGAATCCTCGCATCCAGCCAGACGACGGCGTCGTGGGTGGCCGAACTCAAACCCGGTGTGTGCGCGCACTGGGCAACGGGAACCGCGGCGCCATGCACAGGCCTGTTCAAACCGGTCCAGGTGAATCGGCCGGTCCAGATCGCGCCGGCCCGCGACGAGGCCGACGAATCCCCCTGGTGGCGGCACGAGCGGCTGCACCGCCGCGTGATGAGGAATCCCGGTTTGCTGCGGCCCATGTTCATCCGTGAACGGGACGACGTGCAGGCGCGCTGGCTCGCGTCACCACCGGAGAGCGCCGCGGCCTTCGCCGAATCGAATGCGTTGTTGGCGCAATGGACGGAGGCGGTCGCGGCGGTGGAGTGCCAGGACGTGCGGCCAGTCTGGACGCGGGCGTACTGGGGGAAGCGGAACCGGCGGGCAGGACTGGAGCTGGGGCCCGCAGCAGCGGGCGCATAGTCGCCGCCGTTTGGCCGGCGAGAGTACTTTGTTACGCAAAGTTATCTTTAATGTAGACTATTCTTGGACCGAGGGCCGACCCATGCGCATCTCTGTATCCAGGACCGTGATTCTGCTTGGAGTCGTTGGAAGTACTGTTTTGTTGATGGCGTGGGCCGCCGCGCAGACCGACGCGGCGGACACGGTCGTGACCGGCCAGGTCACGCGGGCAAGCGGCGAGCCGGTCGCAGGGGCGCAGGTCATGATCCGCGCGTTGTCGGACGGCGGGGGCGCGAACGGAAGTACGACGACCGACGCGCAGGGGAACTACGAGATCGAGGCCCAGCCGGGCACGCACCGGGTGCTCGTGCAGGCGGAAGGACTCGCAGGGATGTTCCGCACGCACGATGTGCGCGGCGGGGTCAATCGCGGCTGGGATTTTCCGTTGACGCCGGGCGCGACTGTTCGCGGAAGAATCCTGGACACGAACGGCCGGCCTCAAGCAGGGCGCGACATCGAGCTGTGGCCCGTGCGGCAGGCGCCGCCTCCGGCCCCGGGCCTAGAGTACTGGTCGGCCGGCATCCGACGCGATGGAGACAGCACGACGAACGATCGCGGAGCGTTTACCCTGGCCGACGCGGCGCCAGGGTATTACCGCGTGATCGTATACCGGCCGATGCGGAGCGCAGACCGCAACATGCAACAGGTGCCGCTGGAGGGGCGGTTCCTCGAAATCAGATCGGGGGAGACGATCGACGACTTCATCATCCGCGTACATCCTCCGGAAGCGTTTGCGATTTCGGGACGCGTCGTTGACGGCGCGGGCAACTCGATCGCCGGGATTGGCGTCGACTCTTTCATTCCGCACGGACGGCACTGGTGGACGACGACCGGCGACGACGGCGCGTTTCGCATCGATGGGTTGGATGGTATGGGCACTTCGCAGTTCAAGGTGTATTTCAACGATGTGCCGGGGGCGGACGACTTCACGTTGTCGCTTCGGGATATCGCGGCGAATGCGCACGACATCACGATGACGGTTCCCGACCGCGGCGCGATAGCGGTCTCAGTCGTGGACGCGGCGACAGGGGCCAGCGTGGAGGGGTTCGAGATCGCGGTTCCGGTGCTCCGGCTGCCGGACTCGGGAGCGGTCTGGGAAAAGCCGCAGGTTCAGATCGCGCACGAGCTGGGCGGGCGATGCGTCGTTTCAGACATCCCGGCGGGCGTGGCGACGCTGGAGATCCGCGCGGGGCATTTGGGTGCGCAGCGGTTC
>CAZWGW010001162.1:0-1886 GCA_964633565.1 uncultured Planctomycetaceae bacterium | reverse complement strand
GCGCAGCCCGCCGGCGTCGTCGGCGAAGGCCGCCGGCGCCCGGCCGCTCAGGAACCTAAGGACACGATCAATCATGCAGGCTCCGCAGGCGTCGCCAACGGCGGGCCCCATGGCGACAAGGATTCCGCATATATGGGGAGCTTATGGCGGAGCGTCACCCGTTGCTCGTTCCGCCCCTTCGTGTCTGCCGCCTGTTTCGACCTCCCACCATCGCCTACAGTGCGCCATGGACTCGATCCCGGATCAACTCGACCTGTTTGACTGACCCGGCCGAGCCGGCGGCATCCCTTAGCTGTGCGCCCTCAACTTGGCTTCGTCCTGGCGCTCCGCCATGCAACATAGCGGCCGAGCTCGTCCATCGGGAGTGCACCGTCTGGTCGTTTGCTGGCGGGCTGGACCTTGATCACCGCGATCGATTGCGCTTGGTGATCCCCGAGGCCTGTCCTCACAATCTGCCACATGATGTCAACGATGCTGTCAAGTGCTGCCAGCTCGTCCGGACAGTAGATCAGAACTCCGATCAAATCCGGTCTCTGCGAGGATTCCATCGGATCGAAGAACAGACGCGATGCGTCGACATCGACGCCATCGCGTTCGTACGTAAACTGAAAGCCACGCGGCGGCCTTTGCGCCGCGAATCGCCATCGCGAGTCTTTGGGTGCTGCCCGCACGATCGATTCGACGATCAGCCTACCGCCTTCGTGATCAGGACTGAACACCAGCACTTCCTTGATCGGCTGGCCACCCCGCCTGTCCGTGGCAACTTCGACCCAAAGCGTGCTGTCGATCAGGGACAGTGCCTCATGAAGCTGGTCAGCGACCGCCGCGTCACCCTGCAGGGCCAGGCTTTCCGAACGGGATCGAAACCAACTCCAGAAGTGCTCCACAGAAGCCGTCATGACCCCATGCCCCTCACATTCAACGGGTCACTCATCTCGCTGCGGCGCTTCACAATCCTGCGGATTTGGCCCGCACTCTCCGTACGGCGTCGAGATACTTCTCCTGCACAGATGTCAGGGGGCGACATCCGTCTAGTGAGTACCAGATCGTGTTCTCCATCCAGAACCGCCACATGAATTCCTCGAACGTCGGCGCGCAGAGTCTGAGTTCGAGCGGAGTCACGATGTCGTCGAGAATGTCGCCTTGTGCGTCATCGCCGAAGTCCGGGACGCCAACGGCGACGGCGGGAACAAGTCCCGGCTGGAAGTAGAGATACCAAAGCAAGACGCACTGCTGGTCGTTCATGAACCTGAGAAGGTGACCGTCCGCCGTGCCGGGGCAATCGATCAAGCGTCCGGAAAAACTCAAGCAGCACAATGTGCAGGTCGGAACTCGTCGATGGAGGTCAGGATTCGTCATGAACGCCGTGAATCCGTCGGGGAGTGACAATCCGTTTCGCAAGTCTTCTCCGGCATAGGTCGTGACGGCTTGCGGAGACGTGACGTCGTCTGCCGCGAAATCGAGAGCGTCATCGTCCGCAGCTGGTGGTGGAAGCCAGGCAAACGACCCGTCAAGCGGCGTCGCGTCGACGGGCGGCAGCTGTTCATAGGGGATCAGCTGATACGTACCTTCCGTGCCCCAGAGGTCGGCGTGGCCGCCGACACTCCACCACCCGAGCGGAAGGGGAGAGAGGGTGATATCCATGACGGTGTCACTGAGCCCGAAAACAATGAGATACAGCATACACGCTTTCGGGCCGAACCGCTGCGCTCGCAGTCGGGCACGTAAGTCAGTCCGGCGATGCGGCGCAGCAGCATGTCCTCCTGCGGGTCGAGCACGCCGTCGGCATAGGCCACCTGCCAGACCATCTCGATGATGTGGACCCGGTCGTCCGGCGCCCGGCCGCCGCTCAGCGCTGCAGATAGGCTGCCAGTCCGCGGCCGTCG
>CAZWGW010001161.1:0-1896 GCA_964633565.1 uncultured Planctomycetaceae bacterium | reverse complement strand
TCCCGGATGCTTTTCTCACCTACATGAGCGGTGAAGGGCCGTCGCTTGTGGCCAACGAGGCGCAGTGCACGTGTACCAATTCGATCCATGCCGTTCGATTCCTGCAGAAGCTTGATATCGCCGACTTCGTTTCGCGCTGGCAACACCCGATGACTCGGTTAAGCTGCGAACTGGAGGGTCATCCCCTCGGTGGTGGGATGCTCAAGCTCGAGCCGCGGGAAGCTGCTCGCGTGCGCGTCGCGCACGCTTCAATGCGGCTGTCGCGACGCGACAACGAGTTGATTGAAGAATCAATTGCGGCACTCAGGAATTGGCGGCACTATGCCTGACGGACTCACCAGTCTGCGCGACGCGCTGACAGCTTTTGTCGTCGCATCGCAGACGCAAAGTCAGGAGCATATCCGCCCGCTGCACGCTCACATTGTCGAACGCCTCGTCATCGAGGGAGGTTTCCGCCCCCAGGACCTCACTCCCCAACCTCCGCTCCGCGTGGAGATTGCCCGCAGCGGCAAGCAGCGTCGCCACCGCCTGCACTTTGACCCTTGGGCCGCCAAGTCGGGCGAACAGACGATTCTCGGCGGCCTCAAAACCAAGGCGGTCGATGTCGTCGTTTCTCACCGCCAGATTGGTCCGTGTCTGGCTGTTTCCGTCAAAGGCACGTTTAACGCGTTCCGTAATCTGACCAACCGCATGGAGGAAGCAGCTGGGGATTGCACCAATCTGCACATTTCCTACCCGGCTCTTGTCTACGGCTTTCTGCACGTCATGCGCGCGAATACACCAGCCGACGTGTCGGCCCCCAACGACATTGCGATTTCCGCAGACGGTACGGTCGTCGATTCGATTGTCCGTTACCACGACGCCATGTCGCGCATCACGGCCCGGCGCGACATCCGCAACGACGTCAGCCGCTACGAGTCGGTCGGCCTTGCACTCGTCGCCCCCAGCGGCAACACACAAGGCGAGATTCTCGGCCTGTTCCCCGAACTGGCGAGCCCCCTGCGGTTCGAGCGATTCTTTGAGACGCTGTACTCTGTCTACGACCTGCGGTTTGTCTACGCGGCCCGGAAGCTGGAGCAGTACACGCGACGCTTGGAATGGAGCGACGATTCACCAGCGCTGGCGGATGCCGTGGCTGCGGGGTTTGTGCCGCGCATCGGAGGCGATTAGCCGGCTGGGGGCGGATGGGTCGCGATGAATCCGTTGGGCGTTCGACACGGCCGGACAATTACCCCGTATGCTCTCTCAACCACGTCTGTGCTCCCATCGCGTCCGCATCCGAACCGGCAGCCAGTTCCCGAACTGTTTTCAGACATCGCTCTCGCACTTCCGGGCCAGGAGCACCGAGTTCCAGAATCTGGAACGCCAACCATTTCGCTGATTCCGGCTCGTCAAGGAGCGGCAGCAACTCTTCGGCAGCGCCGGGCTCGGAGGCAATACGGCGCATTTCATCGGACGCGGCGTTATGTCGCGCGACGGAAGCTTCTGAGCCATAATCAACCGTGCCACAGGTGGCGACGCACGCACGGTATCTGTCGATACGTGTCTTCATATTGCCAAACTGCAACCGGACTCGGCATTCGAGTATCTGCTACGTGTGATCGACGCGCGGCGACTGACTGAAGCCGTACCTTGCCTGATCACTCCCCCAGCAGCTTCGCCATCAGAAACTCATTCGCATTCGCATACTTCTCCGACCCCGACACGCCCGGAATCACCAGGTGGCACTCCACGCCGGCGGCGTCCATCTGCTCCTTCATCTTCACGCCATACACCGGGTGATGAATCCCGTGCCCGGCGTCCTTGGACGGGAGCGTCATGTCGCCGCCGTACGTCATGAACAGCGGCGGGTCGTCCTTGGAAACGTGGTTGACCGGTGAGAACTCCACGTACAGG
>CAZWGW010001160.1:0-1898 GCA_964633565.1 uncultured Planctomycetaceae bacterium | reverse complement strand
CACAAGGCGTCGCCGATGACTGTGCTCCGCAGGTGCCCGACGTGCATCGGCTTGGCGACGTTGGGGGAGGAGAAGTCGATCACGATCGTCCGCGGCTGCCTGACCGGGACGATGCCCAGTTGCTCATCCTGCGCGACCTGGTTGACCAACGACTTCAGCCAGTCGTCCCGGAGCCGGAGGTTGATGAATCCCGGACCGGCGACTTCCGGCGGAAGACACAGATCTGCCACGTCGAGCCTTGCAATGATCTGTGCCGCCAGCTCGCGCGGATTCTGTCCGATCTGCTTCGACAGCGGCATCGCACAATTCGCCTGGAAGTCGCCAAACCGGGCGTCCTGCGACGGTTTGACCATCGCCACGTATGGCGCCGGTTCGGATGTGAATTCGGCGAGCGCGGCCGAGAACCGGCGGCGTAGTTCGGCAAGCACATTCATCAACGGGCGTCCCTGAAATCAGAAACCCACGGAGCACGCTCCGTGGGTTTCATTGGTCGTGCGCTGGGGTACGGTTAACAACCGGCCCGCCGTGCCGTCAAGCGGACAGTTCAACGGCTCCGACGACTTCCTGCCAGTCGACGTGCGGTGCATCACCCCACAGATGCTCCAGGTCGTACAGGTCCCGCGCCTCCGGCGTGAACGCGTGCACCACGACGTCACCAAAGTCCTGCACAATCCAGATGCTGGATTCATACCCCTCCTGGCTGAGTCGGCGTGACCCCTGTTCCGACAGCACCCGGTCCGTCTCCTCCGCGATCGCATGCAGTTGCCGCCGGCTGTTGCCCGTCGTAATCACAAAGTAATCGAACAGGGGCGTAACGCCGGTGAGATCCAGGACGACGGTGTCCTTGCCGCGCTGGTCGTCGCAGGCTTTGGCCGCGAGACAGGCCTGATGGAGACTTCGGGACGGCAGCGCGACGGTCGGATTTTGGCGGTGGTTAATCGTGGCGGTCCCTTTCATTTCGAGCAGCGCGGTCATGGAACGGCTCCCGTGAAAACAGGTTTCCCGTTGCAGCGCGGTCCTCGGCGCTCTCTAGCGCCGTTGGCCGCTCCACAACGGGAGGCGTCGTCGGGGTCGAAATGTCATGCCGATCTGCGGTCACACTCAATTCTAGTGCGGGTTCGGCGGTTCTGCCGCCGCGACGCGGGGACATCCTCACGAATCGCGGGCGGAGTTTCAAGCCGCCAGTTCATCATACCGCCGACCGAGCGGTTGGCGAGGCCGAATCCGCCCCCCGTCGACCAAATCCGGTCTCCCGATACAATTTCATTGACACGGGCGGCGCAGTCTGGTTCGCCGGACGCCGTGGCCGAATTCGCCAGAATTCGGGCAACGTCGCGCGGACCCGCATCCGGCGAATGCCTGCGGGTGATTTCCCTTGAGTCCCGTTCTTGGCATTGGAAAAACCGTTACGCTAGAGTGCGCCCGGTTAACCTGTTCGTTCCAGCCCTGAAAGACATCGCACTTTGGCCAACGACAAGCAGCGCGACTTCGACGAGTTCCTCGACAAGTTCAAACGCCATCGCGAGCTGATGGTCGAGGAACTGCACAAGGTGATCGTCGGCCAGGACGCCGTGATCGAGCAGATCCTGTCGGCCATCTTCACCGGCGGCCACTGCCTGCTCGTGGGCGTCCCGGGCCTGGCGAAGACGCTCGTCGTCAGCACGATCGCCCGCATCCTCGACGTGCAGTTCCGCCGCATTCAGTTCACGCCGGACCTGATGCCGTCGGACATTACTGGCACAAACGTGCTCGACGAGACCGACACCGGCCGCCGCGAGTTCCGGTTCGTGAACGGTCCGGTGTTCACGAACATCCTGCTGGCGGACGAAATCAACCGCACCCCCCCCAAGACGCAGGCGGCACTGTTGCAGTCGATGCAGGAGCGGGAAGTGACCGTC
>CAZWGW010001159.1:0-1900 GCA_964633565.1 uncultured Planctomycetaceae bacterium | reverse complement strand
GTCCGCGCAGATGCCCCCACGCGCGCACATGGCGCGGAAACGGCAGCCAGAACGGAAATGGAAACCCCTGAAAGCCCCGGCTGATCGCGGCGAGCGCACGGCTCACGGTCTCCACATCCTGCTCCACCACCGACTGAAACAGCGAATCCGCCACGATGTGCAGCGCCAGCCGCGACAGCTCCGCGTGAACGTCGACCTCGCTCCTGTTGCGCCACCGGCCCAGCATTTCCTCCGTGCGGCGGACGAATCCCGGCACCCAGGCCCGCACGCGGTCGTTATGAAAGATCGGCTGGGCCAGTGTGCGCTGCCGGCGCCAGGTCTCCCCTTCACTCGTGAGCAGTCCCCCGCCGACGATCCACGCGAGTTTCTTGTAGTCGAACGATTTGACGAACTGGTCGGCCTCGCGCACGAGCACCTGCTCGATCTGTGCGGGGTGCCCGAGCATGCAGAACGGCTTCCCCAGCACGCGGAACCCGACGACGTCGCCGTAGTCGCGAAGAATCCCGGTCAGGAACCCGATGATGTCCCGCTGCAACTCGCGGAGGCAGCCGGTGAATAACCGGCCGCGGGGACCGGGAGGCAGGCGGGGCATGAAGGCTCTGGTCTGGACGCATTGTCGTTGTCGGACCGGCGAGCGGCGGGTGTCAACCCGCTGATTGTGCGTCCCGCGCGCAACTCGCCCACAATCCGACCGCACAACTTACCACAACGTGCGTACTCCAACAAAGACGTGCACTGCGGCCCCGGCATACCTCAGTCGACAGCGCTGGATCTGAACGGTTCCACGCGCGTCGGTACCAGCGACTCGGGGCTGTCTCCTTTCCCGACCGTGGTTGCGCTGAACGCCGCCAGCACGACGGTCACGTTGTCCTTTCCACCCTGCTTGAGCGCCACCCGGACGAGTTCATTGCAGGCCGATTGCGGATCGGCGTGCCCGGCGACGATGCGTGCGATGTCGGCGTCAGCCACCATGTCGCTCAGGCCGTCGGTGCACAACAGCAGGCGGTCGCCGTCCTCCACCTGGACGTGCTGCAGGTCGGGGAACGCCTTCGTTTTGCGATTGACGGCGAGGCAATTGACCAGGACGTGCCGCAGCCGTTCAACGTGGACAGGGTCCATCCCTGCGGATTTGAGGATTTCCCCCATCGTATGGTCGCGCGTGATCTGCCGGCACGTGCCGTTCCGACACAGGTAGGCCCGCGAGTCTCCGAGGTGAGTGATGACCACGTCCCGGTCCATCACATAGGCGCATGTGAGCGTCGTCCCCATGCTGACCAGTTCGGCATTGTTCCGGCCGTATTCGCGGAAGCGTTGTTCGATGCGGTCGACGTACGCCCCGATCCGCTCGCGCAACTGCTGGGCGTCGAGGTCGGTGACTTTCATGACCCAGCTCGTTGCGCTACCGGCCAGTTCCCACGCGGTCTGAATCGCCAGTCGACTGGCGAGTTCACCGAACGCCGAACCGCCGATGCCGTCGGCGACGAGCAGCATGAACGCTTCGTCGAGGCTCGGGAGCATCGCGTCCGCTGGCAGGTTCGTGAGCAGCACTTCGCGCGTCCGCGTGCGGCGAATGACGGCGAAGTGGTCCTCGTTATTCTCCCGCACACGGCCCGTGTGCGTCGCGCCGCCGCAGGCCACGCGCAGCGCCGGAGACTCCGGCGCAAAGAAATAGTCGGCGAACCCCGGGGCCGTATGAAATTCGGCGGTGTCGGCAGCCGCGGCGTTCGGCGCAGCAGCGGTCTCAGAGTTCGTCGGCATTAAACGTGTCCCCCTGCTTCATGTCGCCGGTCTCCAGCCCCCGGCGAAACCAGCGCACGCGCTGTTCCGACGTGCCGTGCGTGAACGTCTCCGGCCGGATGGTGCCGCGCGCGTCACGCTGCAGGCGGTCGTCGCCGATCGC
>CAZWGW010001158.1:1520-1903 GCA_964633565.1 uncultured Planctomycetaceae bacterium | reverse complement strand
AGAACGGATACAGCACCCCCGTGTGGGTGAACGCCAGACCCAGCGTCACATCAGTGCCGCTATAGCGCGTCACCAGCGCAATTGCCAGCATGGCGGCGATCGTGAGCAGCGGCCAGCGCATCTGAGCCAACGTGCGACGAAACGTGGCCAGCACTCGCGCCGGCGGCAGGCCCATCCATGCCGCCGAGAGCAGCGCCGCCAGCAGAATGCCGGTGCCTGTCCCCGACAGCCAGTTGAACCTGAAGAATGCGTCCTCCGGCTTGTCTGATCCGGAGACGACCGAGACGTCGCGCCGTATGCGCTGGTGCAACTGTGGCACCTCCCACTGCGGCGCGGACCATCCGGCCAGTGCATTGGGGCGTTCCCACAACGCCAGCGGACGT
>CAZWGW010001158.1:0-1510 GCA_964633565.1 uncultured Planctomycetaceae bacterium | reverse complement strand
TTCGGCGGCAGTCTTCTCGCGATTGGCGAGCGCTGTCCCCGTCAGCCCGCCGTCGAGAAATGTCCGCACCTGCGGCACACCCCACACGAAGACGCAGATCGAAAGCAGCACCCACGGCACCCAGGCCGATGTCAGCTCGCGGCGTGAATAGACTGACAGTTGCTGCACCGATTCCGGCGCCCGGACACTCCCCTCCGCCATAGGAAAGTGCCACGGTTCGCGTGGCTGCCAGAACCTGAGCATCACAGCCAGTGAGACGAGCGACACCAGCCCACCGGCGACGTCCACCAGCGTGGGACCCAGGTAGTTGGCCACCAGAAACTGCACCGCCGCAAACGTCCCGCCGCAGACCAGCACGGCCGGCCAGACTCCCCGCAACCCGCGCCAGCCGGACATCGTGCAGACCATCCACGCCGGCACAATGAGGGAGAAGAACGGCAACTGCCGCCCCGCCATGGCGCTCAGCGCCGATTCATCGAGTTCCGTGATCCGCGCGAGCGTCGTGATCGGCGTGCCGAGTGCGCCGAACGCGACGGGCGCGGTGTTGGCGATCAGCGCCAGCCCGGCCGCCTGCAGCGGTGGAAATCCCGCGCCGATCATCAGCGCCGAACTGATGGCCACGGGCGTGCCAAAACCCGCGGCCCCTTCCACAAACGCGCCGAAGCTGAACGCAATCAGCAATGCCTGGATCCTGCGATCCGGAGACAGTGAGGCGACCGATGTCTTGACCTTCTCAAATTCCCCGGCCTCCACCGTGAGCGCATACAGGAACACGGCATTGAGCACGATCCAGCCGATCGGGAACAGCCCGAAGCACGCTCCCGCCCCGGCGGCCGCCAGCGCTCCAGTCGCCGGCATCCCGAACACGAACACGGCCACCGCCAGCGCCGTCGCCAGTCCGGCCGCTGCCGCCCGCGGCGCGGGCCAGCCCCGCAGTCCCAGCAGACCCAACAAGACCGCCACCGGCGCGGCCGCCATCAACGTCGAGGCGACGACGGAGCCGGTCGGGTTGTAATCCTGTGTCCAGGTCCAGTCCATCGATGTCGGTCAATCTGGTCAGGGCGCGAGATACCACAACGCTTGAACCTGCGAGGCGATCATCGGAACATACCGGACGGACTTTTTCCAGCAACGTTCGCGCGCCTGCCTCCCATGAAGATCGTCCGCCTCGAGTCGTTCCTCGCCAACTGCGGACTGCGGAACTACCTGTTTGTGCGGCTCACGACCGACACCGGGTTGACCGGCATCGGCGAGGCCACGCTCGAATGGCAGGAACTCGCCGTCCAGTCCGTCCTGCACGAGTGGCTCGAAGAATGGATTCTCGGCGCCGATCCGTTCGACATCGAGCAGGTGTTTGCCGGTCTCGTCCGCGATCAGTATCAGGGGGGTCCGACGGTCCTGACGGCCATCAGCGGCGCGGAAATCGCCTGCTGGGACCTCATCGGCAAGGCCTGCGGACAGCCGGTCTACAAGCTGTTGGGAGGCCGGGCGCACGATCGCCTCACCGCGT
>CAZWGW010001157.1:0-1909 GCA_964633565.1 uncultured Planctomycetaceae bacterium | reverse complement strand
CTTCGGACCACAACGTGTCCGTGATCTGCTCGAGCAGAACGCAACACATTCGGTCCACGAGGTGGTCCAAGAGCTGGAGCACGCGCTGTGCGCCCATCGGGGCGAGGCGCCCCAGACGGACGACGTCACGCTGGTGCTTCTGGAATTCACAGTCGGCGTGCGAACGCCCGCAGTTTTGACCGGCAGCGTCTGTCACGCGGCCGGATGACTCGTGCGACGAAACAGAAACGTCGTGCGTAACCCCGTCACTGCCACTTGAGCATCGAAAGGAATCGCCCAATGAAGTTGATCTCAACCATTATGGGAACGGCCGTCACTCTGTCGGCTCTGATGGCCCCACTGTTTGCCGCGGCAGCGGACACCGAGTCGGCAAACGAGACTGATCGCCTGCTGATTGACGCGCAAGGCATCTGTCCCGTCAGCGGGCAGAAGCTCGGATCTCACGGGGACCCGGTGAAAGCGACGGTCGGGGAGCAGACCGTGTTCCTGTGTTGCAAGGGCTGCGTGGGCAAGGACATCCCCAAGGAGAACTGGAGCAAAGTGCTGCAGACGATGGCGGCCGCGCAAGGCGCCTGCCCCGTCATGAAGCGCACGCTTCCCAAGATGCCAGCCTCACTGGTCGTTGACGGCCGCACTGTGTTCGTCTGCTGCAAACCGTGCATCGCAAAAGTGCAGGCCGACCCCCGAAAATACGTTGCCGTCGTGGACCAGCTTCTGTCGAACAATCAAAAGGCGGAAAGGCCGCCGAAACAGTAACCAATTGCCCTGATCGCCTCCCGGGGCGGGACCGGCATGTGTCGGACCGTTCCGGGAGGATTTGGTCCTGCCCGCGCTTGAGACGCACCGTGGACAGGCGAAATTCCCAAAGCGGCACGCCGCGGGCGAATCCGCGAGGAGATGACTATGTCGGCCAACGAAAACCCCGAATCGCTCCGAGGTCGCGAACATGTTCCATCTGACTTCGATGAAGGGGGCCTCCGCGCGCCGCCGGGGCTGTCCGGCTGGCGGAAGGCCTGGTGGTGGTTCGATTTCATCATCCTGGTCAAGCTGGCGCGGCTGCGGTTTATCGCCATCCTGGTCGCCATAGGCGTGGTGATTACCCAGTGGGACCTGCTCAATCAGTATTACAACAAGTGGACGCGGCCGGCCGGAGCGGCGGAAACGACCGCCTCGGACGTCGAATGGTTCTGCCCGATGCACCCGACGATCGTCCGCGACAACGGCAAGGAGAAGTGCCCGATCTGCTTCATGCCGCTGTCGAAACGCAAGAAAGGGGACTCGCATGAAGAGTCGCTGCCCCCTGGCGTCGTCAACCGCGTGCAACTCTCGCCGTACCGCGTCGTGCTGGCCGGCATTCAGACCTGGCGCGTCGACTATCAGCCGTTAACGAAAGAAATCACAGCCGTAGGCTACGTTGAGTTCAATGAACGCGGCGTCAAGAACGTCTCGGCCCGCGTCAAGGGCCGGATCGACACCCTCAACGTCAACGAGACGGGACGGATGGTCTCGGCCGGCGACGTGCTGGCGTCGATCTACGCTCCGGACCTGCTCGTGGCGGTGGAGACCATGCTGGTCGCCAAAACGAGCAACAACCCGCAACTCATGAACAGCGCTCATCGGCGGCTGGAGTTGCTCGGGATCAGCAAGGATCAGATCGACGAGATTATGCAGACGGGCCAGGCCAATACGCACCTCAAGATCCGCTCGCCGATCACGGGGCACGTTATCAAGAAGTATGTCCGCGAGGGGCAGTATGTCGACGAAGGCAGCCCGCTCTACGACGTGGCCGATCTATCGACGGTCTGGATTCAGGCGCAGGTCTACGAAGACGACCTGCCATTCCTCGCAGCCGAACATGATCACGGGCAAGAGTCGTCGCCGCCCCGCGAGCCATTGCTGGTTACGGCCA
>CAZWGW010001156.1:0-1914 GCA_964633565.1 uncultured Planctomycetaceae bacterium | reverse complement strand
CCGATCCTGTACTCCCATGGTCCCTCCTCCGCTTGTACGGGCCCACCGCAGCCATGGCCGTGAGCCGGCGTCCGCTCGGTCTTGGTCCGCACGAAGTTAGAACGGCGCAACGTACCCCATGTTGAGCCACATCAATCCCTGCCCGCCCATCGTTCTTCAGTTCCCGGCCGACGGGCGCACCTGTTCCACGATTCGCCAGAACAGCTCGAAGGTGGGCGCGCCCAGTTCCGACTGCGCCTGCTGTGTGTAGACGACGTCGCCCAACGCGGACGTTTCCCGCGCCGTGATCGCATACTCCGCTCCGCCGGAGCCGCCCTCGCCGAGATAGTCGATTCGATAGGACAGGACGCGGTCGCCGATGGCACGCCTGTCGGGCCAGCCATCGTCGCCCGCGGCCGCAAGCGCCTGCAGACGGACGGTGACCGGACCCATGGACCTGAAAGGTCCGGGGTCGACGACGAACCCGTCCGCCGTCCCGGTCACGGCCATGTCGACCGGCAGGACCAGCGCCAGACCGTTGCGGTGGCGGACCTCCCTGACCTCTTCGCCGGCGGCGGGCCCTGCACAAAGCAGCAGCATCGCAAGGCTGCCCAGGAGACGCAGGATGGGGTCCGCGGTCGCGCCCATCAGATTGCGACGTCGATGGCAACCTGTCTCGCCGCCTTGAGTGAGTTGAACAGCGAATCCCAGTTCTGGGCGATCACAATGCAGCGCGGATTGCCGCAGGACGGCGGACCGTGGATATGGACTCCGTCGCCGGGAAATCCCCTCTTGAGTTGAAATTTGACCCATACGACACGGCTGTGATGCCGATGTTCGGGCAATATGCCCGCCGCGGTGCGCGGGTCGGCTTCGCCGGGCTTCTTGACGGCGAAGGCTCCGGGATAGTCGTAAACCTCCAACTGGGCATTCTCGGCCAGCTTCAGCGTCTTTCCAGGCAGTCCCGCAGAACTGCTGCCCGAGCGGATCTCCTGCGCCTTGATCCAGGGGGTGACCGGTGGCGGCGCCATCTGCCCGGCCTGCGCCGCCTCCAGCCACGGGTTCATTTCGGGGCCGCCCAGAGGCCGCAGGGTCTGCAGCCGAAACGATCTGCCGTCGACGATGCCGGAAAGGACCGCATCGCGGGGATGATATGTGAGTCGCGCGTTCATGCCGGGGGATCCCATATGGGCGGTTCCTCGTTGCGCACCCAGGTCCTCATCTGTGGCTTCCGTCCATCAAGACGACGACCATGCCCCCCGAATGATGCGACCGCGCCCGCCCGCCCGTCTGATAGTTCCCGGGACGAATCATCCCGATGTCACCAGGTCCGTCGCCGGACCGCTGCGCGGCCTGCTGGCGCATCAGCGAAGCTACCACCGCCTGCGACACGTCCGGCGACGACGGCGGCATGTTGGCATAGGTCATCTTGCTGTAGCGCAGCCGGTATCGTTCGAGGGGAGTACCCGGCCCGCCGACGCCCGGGGTCGTCTTGTCCAGGCTGATGGCGACGTCGTGGAGCGCGATGCTGAGCGTCGTGATCTCGGTGCCCCGGCCGTCCGCGCCGGTGAAATCGATCCGTGCCACGATGGCATCGTTCCCTCCGGGGATGTGCGTTCCCGCGGCGCACACCTGGTACAAGGTGGGCGAGGCGCAGTCGTTCAACTTCGAAATGATGATGTCGTTGAGATGCACGCCGGACGTCTCGCGCGCGGCCTGCACCTCCGCGACCGTGCGCAATCCGCCGAACTCGACTGAGCGGAGCGGACTCCAGCCCGCATGCGCGCCCACCGCGACGCCGCCACGGAACGCCGGAAACATGTTGTCGAACCGCACATATCCCTTCATGGCGACCTTCCGTTTGACAGGCCCTTCGTTCCCCGGTCTAGCGGAACATGTCTTCGAGCGTCAGGTCATTGCCGCGATCGCGCCAGG
>CAZWGW010001155.1:0-1916 GCA_964633565.1 uncultured Planctomycetaceae bacterium | reverse complement strand
GATCATGAAGACCTGGAAGCACCCCATCAGCCTCGACACGCCCGTCGGCGAGAGCGAGGACTCCAGCTATGGCGACTTCCTGCAGGACGGCAGCGAAGGGACGCCGGCCGACTCCGCCATGCACCAGATGCTGCGGGACAAGATCAACCACGTCCTCAAGAGCCTCACCTACCGCGAGCGCGAGATCATCAAGCTCCGCTACGGCCTGGGAGACGGCTACAGTTACACCCTCGAAGAAACCGGCCGCATCTTCAAAGTGACTCGCGAGCGCATCCGGCAGATCGAATCGAAGGCGCTCCGCAAACTGCAGCACCACACGCGCGCCGAGCACCTGCGGGGGTTCGTCGAATCGATCTATGCCGAGGGCCAGGAGGGTGAAGAGGTCGGCGCTGAACTGGAGGCCGAAGCGGTCGGCGTGTGACGTGGGCCTTCGATAACCACAAACCGGGATGACTGCGGCCCACGGCCCTGCCGTGGGCCGCTTTATTGCGCGGCGCTGCGCGCCGCAGAATCCGGCACAAGCACCTGGATTTCATCCCCGGCGACGCGGACTTCAAACGTCGACGTCCGGAGGGCGGCTTTGGGATTATCGACCCACGTGCCGTCCCGGACGCAGAACCGCCAGGCGTGCCACGGGCACGTCACGACCCCGTCTTCGACGTATCCTCCCGCAAGCGAGGCCCCCATGTGTGGGCAAGCATCGAGAATTGCGTGGTACGCCCCATCGATCAGGTAGACCGCCACCATCCGGCCGTTCACCGGATACGCGCGTCCCTGCCCCTCCGGAATGTCGCCTACCCGGGCGACGGTCTCAAACTCAGCCATCGGCAAATCTTCCCCAATCTGCGGAATCGATACCCGGCGGATTCTACGCAGTGCGGCGAACGCGGACTACCGCCGGCAACACTCCCCCCAGTTCCCTGCAGCGGGGTCTCCGATCCCAATCGCTCAACTTCACACGGCCGACAATACGATATACCGAACTGGAAAGCCTCTTCTCCACCGGGTCCGGTGAGTGAACCTGATGTCACACAGCACTTCGACGGCCACCGCGTCCCTTGGTCTCCCGCGACGCGTCGCCCGCAAACTTCTGCGCGGCGCCTGGGGCCGCAAGGCCCGGCACGTGCTGGACGTCGGCTGCGGCAATGGCCAACTGGTCGCTTACCTGCAACGGCGTGGCTGTCTGGCGGCCGGCATCGACGAGAGCGCGGCAATGCAGGGCGCGACTTCGGCCGCCTCGATCATCCACCGCGGCAGCATCGCCGGGGGCTTCCCCTTCAAGCCGCAGAGTTTCGACCTGATCCTCGTCCGGTCGAGCCGCATCTACGCCGGCGACCTGAATACGGCCGAGGCGTTCACGGCGACGGCCAACCTGCTGTCGTCGCTCAAACCGCGGCGCAGGGCGATCTTCCTCGAACCGTCGACGGTGGAGCACGGGCGCGGACCCGACGCTGCCCGCTTGGCGGCACTGCCGGCGCACCTCGGCTGTTTTCCGGGCGAGATTGAGGTGCGCGACTACCACGACGGCGTGGGCCGCTTCTTCAGCCTCGAATGGCTGCTGGGCCGCAATCGCGATTTCGCCCTCACGCTCGTCGTCTACACGGCGCCCCGGACTGTGCTTTCGCGCCTCAAGCTGCACCAGCAGGCGCGCGAGGCCGTGCTGCGGCTGCAGTCACAGCCGGCTGCCAACCGCGCCGCATAGTGCGATGCGGCGTGATTCTTGAAATCTCACGGAAGACGTGTGATCCTGCCGGCCGGTCGTCCGTTTCCACAAGTGCGGGCGCGTCCACCACAGCGGTCCACTGGATCGAAACGTGAAGCTCCTCTCCGTCAGTTGTCAGCACTGCGGCGGACCGCTGGAAGTCCCGGCGCGCGTCACGCAGCTCACGTGCCAGTTCTGCGGCGCCCGGCTGAAG
>CAZWGW010001154.1:0-1918 GCA_964633565.1 uncultured Planctomycetaceae bacterium | reverse complement strand
TGCGTCTCCGAGCGGCCGGTGATCCAGTGCAGCACGAAATTGGTGGTGGGGACCAGCACGATGCTGCCGGCCAGCGTGTTGAACGGATACTTTCCGGGGCCAAGGGCGCGTTCCCACACGCCGCGCTCTCCTTCGGCGACGAGTTCGCCGTGGCGGAACTGCTCGCCGGAACGGTCGCGGCCGTGGCGGCCGATATAGCTCACGACCACGCCGACGTGCCCGATTGGCACGATCGTCTTGGGGATGAGCTTCACGGTCGCAAACCAGCGGTTGATGAAGTAGGTCCCGTCGGTCAGCGGCAGGTACTGGCAGCCGCCCCCCGCCCAGAGGAACGCCTCCGGGTCCTGGAAATTGTTGTGATAACCGGGTGCCTGCGGGTTCGTCCCGACGGCCGGCGCGATGATCTCGCCGGGGTCGAGCGACGGACCGTCGTGGACCGTCACGATGCCGATCGAATCGACAATCGTCTCCTGGTCCGCGTGCAGCGGGTCGGTCGACTCCATCCCCCGGCCGACGACGACCGGGTCAAAGCCGTGGATGTTGCGCAGTTCCTGCAACCACTGCTCGGCGGCGGCCGTTTCCTGTCGCGACTGGATCGAGCGCAGGCCGAACATGTTGGCCTCGGTGATCACGACGAATAACGCCGGGTTGATGGCGTAGACACCTTCGCGGAGGATGGCGCGCTGCCGCCCGCGCTGCCCGACGGAGACATTGCCGTCGCGATCCTGGACGCCATTGAGGAACGTCCGCGCATCCTGGAACTGGTTGCAGGGGACGATGCGGCCGAGCGTCTGTTGTGGCGGCAGCGGTTCGCCGTCGCGCGCGTAAATGTAACCGATCTTTCCCTGCGGAATGGTGACGAGCCGCACGACGTGTACCCTGTATTGCCAGCGCCAGTAGCCGAAATGCATGCCACCACGGAGCAGATCGGCCTGAAAGCCGGCCTCGCCGCCCAGCGCGATGATCCGCCCCTCCTCGACGGATCCGGTGAACGACCACAGTTTCTCGACGACGCCGACTGCGTCGTTCGGAATGTGCCGCAAGACCAGCCAGCAGGCGATGAGCAGACTGAACAGCACCATGAGGACGATGCCGCCAATCTGCATGGACCGGCCTTCGAGGATGGCAGTCTGGAAAGCCAGCGTCGCGCTGTAGACCGACGCGTTCACGTCAACACCGAGCAAAGCGAGTACAAGCAACATCTGCGCACCCTCCGGGCGCGCGGACGGAACCGGATACTGGTTTGGAAGTCGGCAGGATTCAGCGCGGAATACCACGGCCGACACGGCCGTGGCACAGGCGCGAGTGCCGACTGTCGATCAGAATTCCTCTCCGTCTGCGGTACGCCCTGTCAAAGAGTCGGGCTTTGCGTCGAGAGGTGATCGGACGCGAATGCCCTTTCAAATTGGCCCGGGTGGACGCTCCCGGACCGCCGACGGAGTGAGCTGTCGGGCTAGGGCTTGAAAGTACCCCGGCTCGTGCGAGCGAGCCTGCGCCCCAAGGACCGGCACACCGATCCACGTTGGGTCCCCCGTTCCCGCGCATTTCAGCGCGGGATTAGGCTGCAATTCTGTTCAAACGCGGATTATAGCGGACGGATCTCGCAGATCACCGGAAATCCGGTCCGATTGTCGCAACGTGAAAGGGCGATTGCGGATGCACGTCAGCGTTTTGGGTCTTGCCGGGGTGCGCGGCTGGGTTACGATGGGGCCAGCGGCGTACTTCTGAAAGGCAACGCCATGTGCGGCGCGGGACATCGTTCGGAACACGAGCTGTTTCTGAAGCTCTTCGTCTCCAACGCGGGCGGCTGGTGAGGCCATTGCGGAACGGGCGCCCCGTGCGAACCCGTTCCCTCTTTTGTGAGCGCTCGGCGATCGCAGTCTCTCGGTCGCAGGCGGCGCATCTCTGTCAATTCCTC
>CAZWGW010001153.1:0-1919 GCA_964633565.1 uncultured Planctomycetaceae bacterium | reverse complement strand
CACAATCGGCTGATCGCGAAACTGAAGGAGTTGATGAAACAGCAGACGAAGTGCGGCGTTCACGGACACGAGTGCCATGAGGGGTTGTTCTCGCGAAATCTGTATGCGGGGCAGCGGATTCCGCTGGCGGGCGTCGCACACCAGGTGGGGACTGTGCGGTTTGGAGACGACCCCCATACCAGCGCGCTCGACCCCGACTGCAAGGCGCACGACCTGGACAATCTATACGTCGTCGACGGCAGCTTCTTTGTTTCCAGCGGCGCGGTGAACCCGGCACTGACGATCATGGCCAATGCTCTGCGCGTGGGAGACCGCCTCATCGAGCGTCTTGCAGTGAGCCGGTCGGCCGTGGCGCCGGTCCAGCAGCGTGCGCCGGAACCGGTCCTGTCCCGCTGATGTATTCCGCAAGCCGCAGGTGAGACGATGTTCCCTACGATCCGCCGGCATTGGCCGGAATACCTGAGCGAGGCCGTCGGCCTGGGGCTCTTCATGTTGTCGGCGTGCTCGTTCGCCGTCGTACTCTCACACCCCGCCTCGCGGCTAGCGGCAGGCATACCCTCCGAAATGGCCCGACGATCCCTGATGGGGCTCGCAATGGGGCTGACGTGCATCGCGATCGTCTACTCGCCGCTCGGGAAGCGGTCCGGGGCGCATCTGAATCCTGTGATGACCCTGACGTTTCTCCGGCTCGGCAAGGTCGCGCGCGTGGATGCGGCCGCCTACGTGACGATGCAGTTTGTCGGCGGCCTGTGCGGTGTGCTGCTGTCCGGTGCGTTGTGGGGCCCTCTGGTCGCCGACCCACCGGTGAGTTTCGCGCCCACCGTTCCCGGGCTCCCGGGAGTCGCAGCAGCGTTCGTTGCGGAAGTGATCATTTCATTCGTCCTGATGGGAATCGTCCTGCTCAGCTCGAATCATCCGCGCCTGGCGCCATGGACTGGAGTCATCGCCGGTTCGCTTGTGGCGCTCAACATTCTCGTGACGGCGCCGATCTCGGGGATGAGCATGAACCCGGCACGAACACTGGCGTCGGCGTGGCCGGCGCACGTGTGGACGTCGCTCTGGATCTACTTCGTCGCGCCGCCACTGGGCATGCTGGCAGCGGCAGAGTGTTATGTCCGGGCCAGGGGCGCGGCCCGTGTGTTTTGCGCGAAACTGCATCATCCTGCGAATGTGCCCTGTATTTTCTGCGAGCACCAGCGACGCCGGGTCCCGGCGGATGACCACGAGTCGGCGCAGGTAAGCACCGCACCGGTCCACCGCCCGGATCGTATCGTCGCCCGGACCTGGCTCACGGCAGCGATCGTGGCGCTCACCTGTCGGGCGTCGCTGGCAGAGTCACCCGTTACTGCCGTCTCACGCGTGGGGATCACGGTCTCGGACCTCGATCGAGCCGTGGAGTTTTACACGCAGGCGCTGGAGTTCGAGGCGCAGCGCGAAGTGGAACTCGCCGGCGAGGAGTATGAAAGGCTGCACGGTCTGTTCGGGCTGCGAATGAGGGTTGCGACGCTGACACTCGGGGACGAGGAAATCACGTTGACTGAATACCTGACGCCGACCGGTCGACCGATCCCGACTGACTCGCGGAGCAATGATGGCTGGTTTCAGCATCTCGCGATCGTCGTCAGCGATATGGATCGCGGTTACGCACGCCTGCGACAGTTCAAGGTGCGGCATGCCTCCACGGGACCGCAACGTTTGCCCGACTGGAATCCGACTGCGGCCGGCATTGACGCGTTCTCTTTCAAGGACCCGGACGGCCACGTCCTCGAGATCATTCACTTTCCACCCGGCAAAGGAGATCCGCGCTGGCAGATTGCGGGGGAGCGGCTGTTTCTGGGCATCGACCACACTGCGATTGTAGTCCGGGATACTGAGACGAGCCTGCGGTTCTATCGGGACCTGCTGGGACTGCGCGTCGC
>CAZWGW010001152.1:0-1927 GCA_964633565.1 uncultured Planctomycetaceae bacterium | reverse complement strand
AGCACGAGCGCTCCGACGATGATCCGCGGCACGAGGTTCAATGTCTGGTCCTGGACCTGCGTCATGGCCTGCAGCACGCTCACGACCAGCGCCACGACAAACAGGGCCAGCAGCGCCGGCAGCATCAGGCTCAGCGCCATCTGCAGCGTGCCGTTGATCAGGTCGCTGGCGGAATTGACGTCCATGACTTTCATTTTGGAGTGCGGCGACCTGTCGCCGCGTGGGGATTTTCAGTTCGGTCGGAGCGTACCCCTCAGCCGAAATTCCGAAAGCGGCGACCAGTCGCCGCACTCCGAAATTCAAGGCGCGGGACCGATGCTGTCGAGCAGCAGTTGCACCGTCAGGAACCAGCCGTCGGCCAGCACGAACAGCAGCAGCTTGCACGGGAGCGACACCACCGGCGGTTGCACGCTCAACAGGCCCATGCCCGACAGCAGCGCTGCCGACACAAGGTCGATGATTACGAACGGCAGGTAGATCTGAAAACCGATCAGGAAGGCCGTTTTGAGTTCGCTCAGCACGTACGCGGGGAGGAGTACTGTGAGCGAAACGTCTTCGTAGTATTGCGGGACATCGGCCGAAGCAGGCTGCTCCGGGTGCTGGTATGCGAGGAACAGGTCGATGGCGGCTTCGTTGCCGGTGGCCTCGATCTGTCCGCTCATGAATCGGCGGAGCGGCCGCAGCGAGTTTTCCACCGCCTGTTCGAATGCCGCCTGGCGCGCGGTCGAGTCGGGGTAGGTCCCCTCGGCGTAGGGTCGCACCCCCTGCTGGTAGGCCTGCTGCCAGACGGGCCACATCACGGTCGCAGTGAGGAACACGCTCAGTCCCGTCAGCACCTGGTTGGGAAGGAGCTGCTGCATCCCCAATCCCTGCCGCAACAACCCCAGGACGACGACGATCCGCACGAAGCAGGTTGCCATCATCAGCAGCGACGGGACGAGGCTCAGGGCGCTGAGCAGCAGCACGAGCCGGACCGTCGCGGGGAGTCCGTCGGGCGATAACATGCCGTCGCCGCTGAGCAGGGAGGCATCAGGCATCCGCGCCCTCCGCAGGCGACACGGCGGCGGCGGCCCGTCGCAGACCAGGGCCCACGCTCGTGGCCGCCTGGTCGTTGCCGCGCCGGATCGCGCGGAACATCGGCGGAGCCGGCTCGCCAGTGACTCTTGAGCGGGCCGCGGCGCCGCCCGAGAGCAGTTCCTCGACCTCCAGCGGGTCGTCGATGACTGTCAGAGGCTGCACGCCGGCCGGCGATGATCCCACGGCCACGATCCGCCGGCCGATCCGTACCAGGTGAATGCTCGATTGTCCGTCCAGCCGCCGCCCGGCGAGCACGTCGAAGCCGTGCGACGCGAGCCCGTCCCCCGGGTCCCGGATCCAGCGCCGCAGGAGGCGGGTCGCCGCAACGGCCCCGATCAGCACAGCCGCCACGGCGCCCAGGGTGGTCCAGGGAGAGTTGATTCCAGTCCGCGTCGGACGCGCATCATCTCCCGCAGCGGGATCGCGACGGATCAGAGTCTTGCCGCCGGTCGACGCACGCTGTGACGGCGGGACGGAATTCGACGGCGCCGGGGCGGACGCGTGTGCGGGGGAATTGTGCAGTTCGATCGGCGAGAAGTCCGACGGCGTGCGGAGTTCGCCGCGCGGACCGCCGCGTACGGGCGGGGACTGCGCGAGAGCGGCCACTGCGGTGAGGTTCAGTCCCGTCCAGGTGACGATGACGATCAGAGGCCCCCCTGGTGACGCCAGACTCATCCTGCGGGTGGGACCGGCCATGTTTGAACGCTTCCAGAAAGGGGGCGGAGGTATACGCCGCAACCTGAAATCGGTCAATCGGATCTTGCGAATCCGAGAGGCGCGCGCGAGCGGGTCGATACAGCTTTCCTGACGCGTCGTTGCGGAGCATGGCCCTGGTTTCAGGCGGAATTTG
>CAZWGW010001151.1:0-1936 GCA_964633565.1 uncultured Planctomycetaceae bacterium | reverse complement strand
CACGCGGATCACGTCGCCGGCCTCGGCACCCTTGATCGCCTCGGCCAGTGTCTGGAACTTCGGTTTCCCGGGGCGGGTCATGTTCTGGAACTTTTCGGCGGGTTCGCCGCGCAGCAGTCGAGAGATATCGCTGCCCAGATTCGCTTTCCGCAGGAACAGGATCGCGAACGACGTGTCCGCCAGATTGCCCCAGTTCTCGTTGGGACTGGCCCACGCGCCGTTCTCGTTCTGCGACTTGACGAGCGCGGTGGACCCCTTGTCGAACCAGTCGGCGTCCCCGAACTTGTCGAGTTCGAGCAACACCCCCAGCCGCTCCACCGACCAGATGAAATACCGCGCAGAATTCTGGCCGATCCCGCCGGCGAACTGGCCGGCCCGCTCCAGACCCTTGGCGTAGATCGGGTCGTCGAGCAGCGACTCCGACGCGGCCTCGGGGCCGCGTTCGGTCCGCGGCGACGTGGTGTTCCTGCGGGCTTCCTCCTGCTCCTGGCGGATGCGTGTCGCTTTGGCGACGGTCAGGCAGAACAGGCCGGCAAAGGTCATCGAGTCCCGCGAGGCGGCCCCTTCCTGGGCATGGTTGTACGTCCAGCCGCCGTCCTCCCTCTTCGTCGTGACGAACCGATCGTCGACGGCTTTCATCGTGTCGTCGATGTTGACGCCCCACCGGGACGCGACCCACAGGCCGATGACGGCGAACTGTGTGCAGCTATTGTCGCCGGGGCCGTCAGCCCTGTCCGGCAGGTCCTCACGCCGCGACAGGACGCTCGTGGTCACTTTGGGGCAGGTGTAGCTCCAGCCCCCCTCCTTGTTCTGACCGGCAATGAGCTTGGCGGCCATTTCGCGGATGAGGTTGCGATTGTCGCGGTCCCCGATGCGGGACAGGAACAGAATGGCGAGGGCGAGGTCGTACGTCTGCAGCACGTCGCCGCAACTCTTGCGCACAAAGGCATGCGCCTTTTCCACCGTGGGGTCTGAGACGGCCAGGCCATTCTCGACCAGGGCCAGGCCGCACAACGAAGTGATCCCGACGACGTGGCCGTTGAAGAACCAGCTTCCGTCGGGGCCCTGCTGCGACTTGAGGTACTCGACCCCCTTGAGCCGGGCCGCTTCGACGACCCGTTCCGACTCCGCCGCCGCAGGGCCGGCGACACGGAGCGTCATGCCCAGGACTGCAAGGCAGCTCAATGCGTGGAGGCGGCGCGACCTCATTCCGGACTCTCCCCAATTGAGAATGGAACCAACTGCAATACCCGCGATGAACGATTATGATGCCAAGACCGCCGGCGGCTGTCGATAGTTTCCGCCGAATTCGCCGGGTTGCGGGCGAGTCCGTTCGTGTCATCACCTGAAATGAATCTCAACAGGCAGGAAATCACGATGCCCGACGTCTCTGCGCGTACGCCGCTGCGCCGACTGCCGGCGATCATGCTGCTGACCGGTCTCACGGCGACCGTGCACGCCGACGACTGGCCGCAATGGGGCGGACCGGCGCGGGACCTCGTGTGGCGCGAGACCGGGATCGTGCGCGAATTGCCGCCGGGCCTCTTGCCGCGGGTCTGGTCGACGCCGATCGGCGAGGGCTACGCGGGCCCGGCCGTGGCCGACGGGCGCGTGTTCATCACCGATCGCGTCGCCGGCACATCGCAGCCGGACCGTGAGCGGGTGCTGTGCCTCGATGCACAGACCGGTGAAGAATTGTGGAAGCACGAATACGACTGTACATACACCGTCGGCTATCCCGCGGGGCCGCGCGCCACGCCGACGTACGACGAGGGGCGCGTGTACGTGCTCGGCGCCGTGGGGCATTTCTTCTGTTTCGACGCGGCGTCGGGTGAAGTGCTCTGGAGCAGGCACTTCCCGACGGACTACCAGTTGCGGCTGCCGACGTGGGGGAGCGCCGCGCCGCCGCTGATCGACGGCGACCAGTTGATCGCAC